>JAUIFR010000218.1 GCA_030430325.1 Bacteroidia bacterium
AACCGCCTCATCCAAAGCACCCACTATGCGAAAACGGCTACCAAGTAAAATGAGATGCTTGCCCACAGCAGGCTCATTTTTGAATAAATTATCAGCAATTTCTTTGCCAATAATCACGACCTGATGTGCTTGCTCAATTTCAAATCGGGTAAAATTACGCCCATCACTTAGCTGATATTGATACATAGGTAGGTATTGCTCATCAATGCCAATGACCTGCATATTGGGGTTAGTAGTCTGGCCCATGCGATTGATTTTAATTGGGCGGTCTAGTCTTACAAATCCGCTCATCATCGTAGGCAAGGGGTATTGTTCCTTGAATGCCCTCACTTGCTTAATCGTGATCGGGTTTTGGGTAAAATTGGCTTGACGTGACCTCGTTTGAGTTCGCTTTATACCTATTTCAAAGGTGTTAGCACCAAGTGTATTCAGGTTTGAAATGACAGATGCTTCTATTCCATCAATGGCAGTTAGTATACCAACTAATGCGCTGATGCCAATGGCTATAATAATTAAGGTTATACTGCTTCTTAAGGCATTTTTTCTAAGAAAATGAAAGGATTCTTTTAATATTTCCTTAATGAGCATGGTTTAATTACTTTTGAAAATTGGATTCTCTTCGGTAAAAGTAGGTAAATTATAGCATAAAAACATATTTTATGAATGTAATTAGCAAAATGTGTTCAAAATTAATCCTCTAAATAAATTTCAAGTAGTCCTTCAGGTAATGTAACAAATATTTTTTGAGTTTGTTTGTCTACCTTTGTTACAATATCATCTTGTAGAGGTATGAGGACCTCTTTTTGCTGAAAAAGTACGCTAAACAATACTTGTGGTGAATGAGTGAATAATTCTTTTACTTGGCCTAATGCGCCATGCCTACTATCAATTACTTCAAACCCAATGATTTCGTGATAATAATACTGATCTTCAGGAAGCTTAGGCAACCAATGTATGGGGGCAAAAAGTGAAACACCTTTGAGTTTTGAAGCTTCATGAATATCATTAATATCTTCAAATTTAAGAAGGGCAACCTTATCTTGAATATCCATTTCCTCAATAAAAAAAGGAATCAACCGGCCTTCTATGAAAAGAAAGATTGATTCCAATTTTGTATAATTTTCGGGATAGTCTACATCCAAAATTGCCTTTAAGAATCCGTTTATACCATGAGTTTGTTTGATATAACCCAACTCAAAGTAATCTTGCATGTTCGCTATACTTTATGCTTCTTCTTTTTTAGTAGCGTCTTCAGCGTTTTCTGGCGCATCAGTTGCTGGTGTTTCAGCAGATGCTTCGACTGTTTCTGTAGCGTCAGTAGCTTCTTCTGCGGTAGCTGTTGCTTCCTCAGCCGGGGCTTCTTCTTCCACTACATTTTTCTTCTGGATGGCCTCTGCACGTGCTTCTTTCACTTTTCGTTCTGCCTCCATACGAGCTTTATGCGCATCTTCTTGTTGCTTGGTGATTTGATCCACTTTGCTAGTAATGCTAGCCTCTTTTTGCTGTTTCCAATCATCAAAACGCTTGTCTTCTTCCTCTTGCGTAATGGCTCCTTTGTTTACTCCTATTTGGAGATGTTTTTTCAACATGACCCCTCTATAACTCAACATAGCTCTCACTGTATCGGTTGGTTGAGCTCCTTTCATTAACCAATCCAACGCTTTGTCATTATCAATATTGATTGAAGCGGGGTTGGTATTCGGGTTATAGGTGCCAATTTTTTGGATGAATTTACCATCTCTTGGTGCTCTGCTATCCGCAATAACCACATCAAACATTGCTAATTTTTTGCGTCCTCGACGCGCTAATCTAATCTTTGTTGCCATAATATATTTTTAACGTTTGTGGTGGTGAATCTCGTCCACCGGTACAAAAATGTCTGCAAATATAGTGAAATTTAATTCAAAATGATGCAGAATGATTTAAAAATATGTATAAATCGCTAGCGTTTGACTAATTTCTTACCGTATTGAAGTCTTGATTGGATAAGTTTAATTGTACTTTTCTAATATTTGTCAAGTTTCATGATTTACTTGCTACGAGAAAATTTACGTTGATTTGATCCAACTGTTATTAATACTACGTGATAAATCGACATACACTTTTTGAAAAACTATGTAGGTTTTACTGCAAGAATAAGAACTATTTTTCGTTAAAATTAAAAGAAAAAAATTACCTTTATTCTTTGGAGTATATTACCAATAATTATTAACGCAATGACAATGAATCCACTGTTAAATTCTTACGATACACCCTTTGATACCGTCCCATTTAACCGCATTAAAACCGAGCATTTTCGGCCGGCATTAGATGAAAAGTTAGCTCAAGCTCGCCAAAAGTTAAACGAGTTGGCTGTAGCCACACAGGCCCCTACATTTGAGAATACCATTGAGGCAATAGAGCAATTAGATGTTGAGGTACAACGTATTTCTAGCATATTATTTAATTTAAATTCAGCTGAAACGAATGATGCTATCCAACAGTTGGTACAAGAATTATCTCCTGTTTTAACTGAATTTTCAAACGATATTTTATTAAATGAGGCCTTATTTGATAAAGTCAATCAGGTATATCAAGCTCATTCGAATGGCCAAAACTTGACCCAAGAGCAGTATATGTTGTTAACTAAAACGTACAAGTCTTTTGTACGGCATGGTGCCCATCTTGATGAAACCCAAAAAGAACGATTTAGAGTGGTTTCAAAGCAGTTGGCTGAGCTAAAAGTAAGATTTAGTCAACATGTACTTGCCGAGAATAATGCTTTTGAACTAATTGTTGAGCATAAAACGGATTTAGAAGGCATTCCAGAACTTTTTTGTACTCAAGCAGCTGAATTAGCCAAGCAAAAGGGTTGTACTGATAAATGGATTTTTACCTTGCAGTACCCATCTTATTTGCCCTTTATGCAATATGCAAAAAATAGAATGCTACGTGAGCAAATGTATAGGGCGTTTTATTCTGTTGGTTTGCATGAGGGTGATCATGACAATCGCCCTATCATTCAAGAGATCGTGCAACTTAGAGCTGAATTGGCACAATTATTGGGGTATAATACCTATGCAGCCTATGTGTTAGAAGAGCGTATGGCTTCTAAACCCAATAAAGTCAATGCTTTTTTAGAGGAATTATTAACGAGTGCAGGACCATTTGCTCAAAAAGATTTTGACGAAATAACTCAATATGCGAACGCACATGGAGTGGATGATTTGCGACCATGGGACTGGGCATATTTTACCGAAAAAGTAAAAAAAGAGCGTTATGAAGTTGATGATGAGAAATTAAGGCCTTATTTCCCGCTGGAGTCAGTGCTTAAAGGGGCGTTCGAAGTGGCTCAAAAATTATTTGGATTAACGTTTGAAGAGCGTAAAGATATTGAGGCTTATCATGCTGATGTCCAAGTTTTTGAAGTGAAAGATGCTCAGGGTAAGCATGTTGCGATATTTTATACTGATTTTTTTCCGCGTGAAGGTAAGCGTCCAGGCGCTTGGATGACTTCTTTTAGAAGCCAACATGTCAAAAATGGTGAAGATATTCGTCCGCTCGTGTCAATCGTGTGTAATTTTACGCCTGCTGGGCAAGATCGACCTGCCTTGTTAACATTTATGGAGGTGAAGACACTCTTTCATGAATTTGGTCATGCGCTGCATCATATGCTTTCGCAAGTTAATTATGCCAGTTTGGCGGGTACACATGTTTACTGGGATTTTGTGGAATTCCCATCACAACTAATGGAGAATTGGTTGGATGAAAAAGAGTGTTTGGATTTGTTTGCCAAACATTATCAAACCGGTGAAACCCTTCCTGCAAGTGAAATTGAAAAACTTAAAAATAGTAAGAATTTCTTAGCAGGCTATGCCATGCTACGTCAAGTTGGCTTAGGTATGCTAGATATGGCTTGGCATCATAATTCACCTGAGCAAGTAAATAAATTATTTGGGGGAGACTTTGATATTATTTTATTTGAGCAGCAAGTATTGGAAAAAACTTCTCCTTTTGAGCCGGTGCTTAATGCCTGTATGAGTACACAGTTTTCACATATATTTGCTGGTGGCTATGCGGCAGGTTATTATGGATATAAATGGGCAGAAGTGCTCGAAGCAGATGCCTATTTGTTATTTAAGAAAGAGGGGATATTCAACGCTGAATTAGCACAAAAATTGGTGGAAACCATACTGTCTCAAGGTGGTACGCAGCACCCAATGGAACTTTATAAAAATTTTAGAGGCAAAGAACCTACTGTAGATGCTTTATTAATGCGCAGTGGTTTATTGGATGCCATTAAAGCATAAATATAGTCAGTTGAGATACACACTTATTAAATGTAGCCTATTATTTTTTATTTGTCCGCTTTTTGGTCAAAGCATTGATACTTTATTGATGTTGCCTTTAGGTGGAATTAAGCAGGCTGTGCTTATAAGAGCTCAACAAAGCACTGATCCTATATTACTGAGGCTCCATGGGGGCCCGGGTTTTCCGTTTTTACCATATGTTGATAATTCATTGAATGATAAAATCGAACAAGAATTTGTTGTGGCATACTGGGAGCAAAGGGGCACAGGTAGATCCTACCAAAGTAACCTGGATGCAAGCATGACGATAGACCAACTTATCCAAGATATAGATGAATTAGTAACCTATTTATGCCAAACATTTAACCAAAAAAAAGTTTTCATTTGGGGGCATTCTTGGGGTAGTAACCTAGGTATGTATTATATTGATCAATTTCCACAGAAAGTATTTGCTTATGTAGGGACAGGCCAATCAGCACAAATCACACAAAATGAGCGTAGTTGCTTTACTTTTGCATTATCAAAGGCGATACAACATCAAAACAAAAAAGCGATTCGTCAACTTAATCAGATTGATACAAGTAATTATAAACTAAAGGATGCCTTAAAGGTACGAAGGTGGATTAACACTTATGGAGGTGTGGTGCATTGTAATAATTTCGAGCTACCTTACGGCCATGATGTGCCCAAAAAAGTCATCAAATCGCCCTATTATAAATTTAAGCATAAATGGAATGTGTTTTTTCATCCATACTTCTCAGGCAATACCTTATGGGATGAAATGCAACAAGTTGACCTATTTCAACAAGTGCCATCGGTGGATGTTCCGGTTTATTTTTTTTTGGGTTGCTACGATCAATTAGTATCTTTTGAGATTGCTCAAAAATACTTTGAACACCTGGATGCTACGCAGGGTAAAAAAATTGTTTGGTTTAATGAATCAGCGCATAGACCTGCTGCTGAGGAACCTGAATTATTTTTCAATCAGTTATTACAAGTAAAGAAGGCTCATTATGACCCAGGTGTAAATTCAAATTGAGTCGTTCAATGGTCTATTAATAATAAAAAAATCAGTATTTGAACATATTTTGCTAATTTCAATGAATTAACAGGCTGGTTTATTTCAAATACTGACTCATCGTAGTATATTTAATCTAATTTTTACTCAATTAAGAAATTGACGCCTAAAGAGAAGCTCCTACCTGGAGCATATCGGCTGAAGTAATAGATACGTTCCTTGAAAGTCTGAGTGAACTGTTGTTCAGCATTTAATAAATTATTTGCATTAAAAGACAGTTTCCATTTTCCAAATTGTTGGTTGATTGAGAACCCAAGCATATTACGTGGTTGTTCATAAATATCAGGTGTGCCTCCTGGCGCGATGGCCGCTAGCCTTGGTCCCTGCACGTTATAAGTAAGTTGTGCGGTGGTTCCTTTTTCGTTTTGATAACGCAAATAGGCGTTCACAATAAACGGTGATTGTCCAAACATTGGCCGGGTATCAGCTGCATTTGGGTCTGTAGCTCGAATGCTTTCAAGCTCAACTGCATCAATACTCACAATAGACTTAATTAGCGATACATTTGAACCTAAGAAAAATGGCTGAAACCCACTTCCTAAGACGGATAATGATTTACGCCACTCTAATTCTACACCTAATACATGGCCAACCAGAGCATTCTGAAAGTTAAATTCTGGATTAGCTGCAACGGGGTTGATGACTTTTTGGATGGCATCTTGGAAATGTTTATAGAAACCACTTATACTGATAATTTCACCAGGTTTATTAAAGTACTCCCACCTGAGGTCTACATTATTGATGATCGACCTTCTCAGACTATCATTACCTACCAATGTATAATCACCTACAAAGTTAAAAGAGCCAAATGGTGCTAGTTCTCTAAATGTTGGCCGAGCAATCGTACGGCCATAAGCTGCTCGTAAGTTCATATTGTTGATAAGCTCATAATTTAGGTTGAGTGAGGGCAGGAAATCGAGGTTGTCCAATATGCCTTTGGGTAAGTCTTCATTAAAACTTTCAGTAAGAATATTTGTTTTTTCAGCGCGTAGTCCGCTAATCACTTTAAATCGATCACTGACCGAAACATTCGCCATAGCATAGGCTGCACCAACACGCTCTGAGGCATCATAATTATTACGGGGTTGATAACTATCAACCAGATATACACCATAGGGAGAATTATTTTCTTCGTAGTTCCATACGTTATCATCAGCAACATACTCAGCAGGTACTCCGCTGAAGGTATTAGTTTCATTGGCATAACCATATTGAAGCTCTCTAAATTCCCTATTTTTAATGACATATGCCCCACCAAATTTTAGGCTGGAAGGGCCTCCATTGCCGAAATTAACCGGAACAGT
>JAUIFR010000219.1 GCA_030430325.1 Bacteroidia bacterium
TCAGATGCCGTTAGGGGTTATGGTGCAAAAATTTATTGGAGCGAAAATACACAGCTAGCTAGAGAACAAAAGCTTGAGGAAGTATTGGGTCAAGTGCCAGCTACTTTTATTCACCCATATGATGATTATACGATAATAGCAGGGCAAGCAACAGCAACATTAGAACTGATTCAAGAGGCGCCTCCACTAGATGCAATAATTGCTCCGATAGGAGGTGGAGGGCTAATGAGTGGAGCTATTTTAGCAGCTCAGTATTTATCCCCATTAACAAAAATGTATGGAGCCGAGCCTATCGCAGTAAATGATGCCACCGAATCTCTTCGTCAAAACAAGCGTTTGCCACCAACAGGAAAAGATACTATTGCTGATGGATTGAAGACAGGGCTCGGAGAGCGAAATTCAGAAATTATACTTGACGGAATTTATGATATTTTTGAAGTGGAAGAGCATGAGATTTTAACGGCCATGATGCTTGTTTGGCAACGTATGAAGGTCGTGATTGAACCATCTTCTGCTGTTGTGTTAGCTGCTATTATTAAAAATAAATCAAAATTTCAAGATAAAGCCGTTGGCCTCATTTTTAGTGGTGGGAATGTTGATTTTATTAAAATATTGATTGAAATTAGCAAAATTAATTCAATTCAGTATTAAATACTTTTTCCAAATTTTTATCTTAAAACCTACACTTGCATCGTTCCGCTTCATTTAGCATCAATTTTCTAGATCAAACAAAGTATTATAGCTTTTTATTGCCAATACACTTAGTCATTATTTATGCAGCTACATTTTTTTACTCACTTGAAGCACGGTTTCATCTCATTTTTCATCTCAATTATTTTCTTTTTGCCATTAATCATTTCAGCTCAGTCTTTACCTACTAATTTATGGACTGATTCAACATCTACTTATTTACCTAAAACAAATAACTGGACCAATAGAGTAGAAGTAGCTGATTTAAATGGTGATGGGTGGGTGGATATCATTTTCGCTAATGGTGGGGATTATGCACGCCCTGGTAAGGCAGACCATAACCGTGTTTTTTTGAATCAAGGACCAGGTAAACTTTTTAAGGAAGCAACAGAAATTTTAGGTGATTCGGGGGATTATGCACGCGCCATTAAGGTAGGCTTTCTAAATGGAGATGAGTGGCCTGATATTGTAGTGGCTAATACGTTTCAAACACAAAGTCGCTTGTATTTTGGCACAGACAATGGTCAATTTAAAGAGGTTACTGCGACGCATTTACCTCAAATTAAGGCCAGTTTTGCAGATGTTGAGCTAGGTGATATCGATCAAGATGGTGATTTGGATTTGGCCCTAGTAGATTGGGGGCCGGGTATCAATTTATTTAATAAAGGTGGGCGTACACAGCTTTGGCTCAATGATGGTAAGGGTAAGTTTACCGATGTGACTGCGCAGCGAATGCCTGATATTTTGGTACAGTTTTCATGGGACATTGAATTTGTTGACTACGATAATGACTTTGATTTGGATTTAATCATATCGTGTAGGCGTTGTGCTGAGGGGCTTGTATTTAGAAATGATAGCTTGGGATACTTTAAAGTAAAACGTTGGTCACTACCCAATTATACCAATAATTATGACTATAAACCTATGGATATCGACCAAGATGGCTACATTGATCTTGTTACACTCAACGATGGAGAAGTAGTAGATCAAAAAATGTGGATCAGAAAAGAACATATTTTACTCAACAAAAAAGGGGAGGAGGAGCATGAATTTTTAGATTATACATCGGAACTATGGCCTCCTGAGGCAAATATTGGGGAAGACGATAACAATATTGCCTTTTTAGACTATGATTCAGACGGAGATGCAGATTTCCTCATTGGCTCCCTTTCAGGTAAGGATCGCTTGCTTATTAATGATGGAAAAGGCCATCTGACCTTGGCACAAGATGTATTTGTGGGCGAAAAAACGCCTGGTAGTTTATCAACAGTCTTTGTAGATTTGAATAAAGATGGAAAATTAGATGTAGTGCAGGGGCAAGGAGAGCATAAAATAGCACTAGATGAACGAATCTTTATGGGTACTGGCATTAAAAAAGATAGTGCACCGCCTATCATTTCACATGTTAAAAAAGAAGAACGAGCTGATGGAAAAACCTATATTATGGCCAGAATTCATGATAACAAAAGCCCTAGCTTGCTGCATGATTGGAAATCAATAAGCTTAATTTATAAAGAAGGTAAAAAAGAACAAAAAATTCTAATGAAATGGTATGGGGAGTATCTTTGGGTAGCAGAAATAGGTGAAAAAGAAAAAAATACGCCTTTAAAAATTGAAGCCATTGATGCAACAGGGAACCGCGCTATTAAAAATATTGAATAAAATTGGCTAAATATATTCAAATATAATTCATATTTCAATAAAATTGGCAAAATTCGTTAAAATTTAAGCGTTGAATAATTTACACCAGTTATCATGTGCAACTTCTAAACTAAAATGTTGTTCTACCTCCATTCTTCCATATTTTAGCATGGTTTGAATTTGATTTTGGGATAGTTTTTGGCAGGATTGTATCTGCTCGTAAAGAGACTTTGAACATCTGGGTTTAAATTTAAATCCCATATTTTCTTTTAAGGGCCAGTGACCAGGAATATGTGTCACAATTGGGAAGCAACCGTTTGCCATAGCTTCGAGTAGGGCATTAGAGCATCCTTCTTGCAGGCTTGAAGATATAAAGAGATTGTGTTTAGGATATAATTCTAACACTTCATTATGTGAAAGAGGTCCTCTAAAATCAATATGTTCATTAATTTTTAAAGAATGAGCAAGTGTTTTTAATTCTTCCATTAATACACCACCTCCAACGATGGTGCATTTGAATTTTAAATTCTGTTGTTTTAATAAATTTAATGCCTCAAGTGTTGTATAATGATCTTTTTTCCAATGCAGTCGACCAATAGAGATTATATTTAATGGCTGATCCTTACAGTTGATTGTAACAGGTAGGGTGTTTTTATTAATTTCAACGAATCCAGGAATGATAAAGTAAGGAGTTTCTTTCGATAAACCCTGAGCATGAGCAGTAGCCAGTAAATCAACGGAACGAGACATTATTCGATCCACAAAAGGATAAGCTCGCTTAAATAAAATAGGATACTTAATGGATTCAATTCCAATGTCTTGTCCCCTCATGCATAGGATGGTTTCTGCGTTGAGTATTTGGCCAAGCGATTCTTTTCCTATCATAGTATCAGCAAAACCAAAAATAACTACATCAATATGATTTGGGATGATATGTGCGCAAAAAAAGTAGTTTTTTAAGGCTAGTTTCCAAGAATTTGAAATATGATATTGTTTAAAAATAAACTTTACGGCCCTAACAGGTGAATCCATAAATAGAACTAGTAATTTAGCTAAAGTTGATATGGAAAATGGAGGCGAAAGACCTGTTTTGAGGCTGTAATTTGATGGCTGGTATGGCTTAGAAGGGAATTTACTAAATACCTTTACATCAAAACCCAACTTTTTCCAAATATTTAACTCTTGATGGAGAAATGTTTCACTGTATGCAATGGGTTGATGCAGTATTAACCCTATTTTCTTTTTGCTTTTGAGACTTGGCAAAGCGTTGTTGGTCTATTTTATAATTAATTTTAATCTAAATGTAGTAAAATATAGTTCAAGTTAATTTAAATTACGTTAATCTCGACTTATATCACGACTTAAATACAAACCATTTTTACAGAAAATAACACATTTTTTTGTAATAGAATATTCATATTTTTTACAAAACTTCACTGATGAATACTCCCAAAAAACCGAAATTACTCTTATATTTGCGCATTATCATTTTATAATGGAAAGTTATGATCATAGGTATACCAAAAGAGATAAAAAATAACGAGAACCGTGTGGCACTTACACCTGCAGGTGCACAGGAATTATTGAAGCATGGTCACCAAATATTTGTACAAGCAACAGCTGGTCTTGGAAGTGGTTTTTCGGATGAAGAATATATTGAATCTGGGGCATCCATTTTACCGACCATTGAGGATGTTTATGCTAAGGCAGAAATGATTATCAAGGTAAAAGAACCCATTGCAAGTGAATATAATTTGGTTCGGGAAAATCAACTGCTATTTACTTACTTTCATTTTGCTTCCTCCAGAGAGCTCACAGAGGCTATGATGAGGCAAAAAGCCGTATGCTTGGCCTATGAAACAGTTGAGAAAAAGGATCGTTCATTGCCATTGCTGGTACCTATGTCAGAAGTAGCAGGCCGAATGTCCATACAGCAAGGAGCAAAATACTTAGAAAAACCCATGGGTGGGCGTGGTATTTTACTTGGCGGTGTACCAGGTGTACGCCCTGCGAAGGTAATGATATTAGGAGGTGGAATTGTGGGTACTCAAGCGGCAAAAATGGCTGCTGGTTTAGGAGCTGATGTTACCATTTTGGATATTAGCTTGCCTCGCCTGCGTCATTTGGCTGATATTATGCCTGCCAATGTGAATACATTTATGTCCAATGAATATAATATAAGAGAGCTAATTCCTACACACGACCTAATCGTAGGGGCAGTGCTCATTCCAGGAGCCAAGGCTCCTAGTCTTATTACCAGAGAGATGCTTAAGGACATGTGTGAAGGCACAGTTATTGTTGATGTAGCTGTAGATCAAGGTGGATGTATCGAGACGTGTCGGCCTACTACTCATCAGGATCCAACATATATTATTGATGGTGTGCTTCATTATTGCGTGGCCAATATGCCAGGTGCAGTGCCTTATACGTCAACCTTAGCCTTGACCAATGCGACTTTATCCTATGCAACACAATTGGCCAATAAAGGTTGGCAAAAGGCTTGCCAGGATAATGAAGAACTGAAATGGGGACTCAATATTATTCATGGTAATATCGTGTATAAAAGTGTTGCTGAGGCTTTTGGTTTTCAGTATGATCAAGTTGAAAATTATCTTGGCGAAACAACTTTAGCGGTCAACTGATCATCATAAATTTGTGATAGATTCGTCTACAAAGCATATTGCCATACTGGGTTCTACGGGTTCTATTGGAACACAAGCGCTGGAAGTAATCCAGGAGTTGAATGGGCCTGTAAAAGTACATACTTTATCAGCTTTCTCTAATGTGGAGGTATTAATCGAACAATGCCATCAGTTTCAACCAAAGTATGCTATAATAGGTGATCCAAATTTGCTTGGCTCACTTAAAAATGGACTGGAAGACACTGATATTCAGGCGCTTGAAGGTCAGTCGGGATTATGTGAGGCCGTTCAAGATGACCAAGTAGATATGGTTTTGACAGCGCTAGTGGGTTATGCGGGCTTGGAACCAACTCTTAAGGCCATAAGTGCTGGTAAAGATATTGCTTTAGCTAATAAAGAAACACTAGTTGTTGCTGGTGAGCTTGTCATGCAGCTTGCAAAGGAGCATAAAGTACGAATTTTACCTGTTGATTCTGAGCATTCGGCTATTTTTCAATGCTTACAAGGAGAAAACTTGGCTACTGTCGAGAAAATCATTTTAACCGCATCAGGTGGGCCATTCAGAGGAAGAAGCAGGGATGAATTAATGAGTGTGACCAAACATCAGGCGTTAAAGCATCCTAACTGGGATATGGGGGCAAAAATTACCATCGATTCGGCTACCTTAATGAATAAAGGGTTAGAGGTGATTGAGGCCAAGTGGTTATTTGACCTTGAGCCAGAACAAATTGAGGTTATTGTGCATCCTCAGAGTATTATTCATTCCATGGTTCAATTTAATGATGGTTCAATCAAAGCTCAAATGGGCTTGCCGGATATGAAATTGCCTATTCAATATGCTATTGGTTATCCAAGCCGCTTTACCAGTGGTTTTGAGCGATTTAGCTTTACAGATTATCCAACGCTAACTTTTGAACAGCCTAATAAAAAAGTGTTTAAAAATTTAGGGTTAGCTTATTCGGCGCTAAATAAGGGTGGCAATACACCTTGCATCTTAAACGCGGCAAATGAAGTAGTAGTAGATGCTTTTTTGAAAGAAAAAATTAAGTTTTTGGAAATGGGAGATATTTTGGAAACCTCAATGACAAAAATTCCGTATATACCCATACCTACTTTGGAAGATTATAGACAAACAGATAAAGAAACAAGAATAAAAACATTAGAATTGATTAATTGATGGAGAAATTAATAATGGCGGCCCAACTCATCTTAGGGCTTTCAATACTTGTTGGGGTGCATGAGTTTGGTCATCTATTGGCTGCCAAACTTTTTGGGATGCGTGTCGAGAAATATTCGATTGGTTTTCCGCCTAAAATATTTGGGTTTATGTGGCGGGGCACGGAATATTCACTAGGGGCAATCCCACTTGGTGGATTCGTTAAGATCTCAGGTATGATCGACGAGTCATTGGATACAAAGAGTATGGGAGAAGAGCCTAAACCGTGGGAATTTAGAGCTAAACCGGCCTGGCAACGCTTAATTGTGATGATGGGCGGTATTATTGTGAATATTATTACGGGTATTCTCATTTTTGTTGTTCTTACTTATAAATATGGGGAGTTGTATTTATCCAAAGAGGAGCTTAACAAGCATGGGATTGTAGCCTATGAGCTAGGGCAGGAAATA
>JAUIFR010000004.1 GCA_030430325.1 Bacteroidia bacterium
TTCAGAACCAAAATAATCCGATGCAGCAACAGGGACCGATGAAGACCATGCAGTATTTCTTCCCTGTAATGATCATGTTCTTCCTGAATAATTTCTCAGCAGGACTTACTTACTATTATTTCCTATCCAATGTTATCACAATTGCTCAGCAATTATTGATTGCCAGATTCATTGATGATAAAGCGATCAGAAGCAAGTTGGAAACCAAAAAAGAGAATCGCTCAAATAAGAAAAAAACCGGTTTCTCAGCCAGGTTGGAAGAGGCGATGAAAGCGCAACAGCAAAAAGGAAAATCTAAGGACAAAGGCGGAAGAAAAAAATAGACAGCTTATCCACATTTTGTGTTGAAGAAGCACACAATCTTTGATTAATTTTTTGATTATCAATTAATTAAATGCAATAAAAAGTGTGCATAACCTTTTGAAACAGATAGTGTTGCATTGCTTATCTTTGCAATAACAATTAATTCGACACAGAATTTCACATGGGAAAAATCATTGCTATAGCTAATCAGAAAGGTGGAGTTGGAAAAACGACAACAGCAATTAATCTTGCTGCAAGCCTTGCAATACTCGACTTTAAAACTCTTATCGTAGATGCCGATCCTCAGGCCAATTCAACATCAGGCACAGGACTCGATCCAAAGGAAATTAAAAATGGAATCTATGAATGCATGGTAGATGATATAAGTCCTGAAGACTGCATCATGCATACTGATATTCCTTCGCTTGATATACTCCCTTCTCATATCAATTTAGTTGGTGCTGAAGTAGAGATGATAAATCTTGAAGCCAGAGAAGAAATTATGAAAGGCGTGTTGAATGGCATTCGAGGAAATTATGATTTCATAATTATAGATTGCTCTCCTTCATTAGGCCTTATTACAGTTAATGCACTAACAGCAGCAGATTCTGTAATTATACCAGTGCAATGTGAATATTTTGCGCTGGAAGGGCTCGGTAAACTACTTAATACGATCAAGATAATTCAAGCTCGGCTGAATCAAAGGTTGGAGATTGAAGGCATACTGCTCACCATGTATGATATGCGTTTGCGTTTATCGAATGAAGTGGTACAGGATGTGCGGCATAATTTTAAACAAATGGTGTTTAATACTTTGATCCCGCGAAATATTAGATTGAGTGAGTCGCCGAGTTTTGGTGTGCCGGTTGTTGCACATGATGCAGAGTCTAAGGGCGCCATTAGCTATTTGAACTTAGCTAAAGAAATATTAGAAAATAATAATTATAAATTATAGATGGCCAAAAAAGCAACAAAGCGGAAAAGTGGATTGGGTAGAGGGCTTGGAGCACTGTTGGAGGATTCTGCAGATGTCATAAAACAAGAGAAAGAGGTGAGTAGCTCTCATTCGTGGGGGATACCTATTGATCAAGTAGAAACTAACCCTTACCAACCCAGGACAGACTTTGATCAAGAATCATTAGAAGAGCTCGCTGAATCGATTAAAGTACAGGGCATCATTCAACCCATTACGGTTCGTAAATTATCCCAAAATGCGTATCAGCTTATATCTGGTGAGCGTCGCTTACAAGCTTCGAAAATTGTTGGCCTGAAGGAAATCCCAGCTTATATTCGTGAGGCGAATGACCAACAAATGTTGGAAATGGCGCTTATTGAAAATATACAGCGCGAAAATCTGAACCCCATTGAGGTAGCCATTAGTTACCAAAGACTGATGAGCGAGTGTGACTTAAAGCAAGAGGAGCTTGGCGGGCGAGTGGGTAAAAAAAGAGCTACGGTATCAAATTACTTAAGATTGCTGAAGTTGCCGCCGGTGATTCAAGCAGCATTGAAAGATCAGCGAATAAGCATGGGCCATGCGCGGGCATTAATTACCATTTCAGAGCCAGCACAGCAAATTACCATATTTAATAAGATGGTACGTGAGGGGCTATCAGTTAGGAAAGTAGAAGAACTGGTACGTGCACTTGCTCAACCCAAAAAACGTAATAAGCCGACGGATAAAAGTAAATCCGTTGAACTCAAGCACGTTGAAGACCGCCTCTCCACCAAATATGGCACCAAAATTCAGATCAACGGAAATGATGACCGAGGTGAAATTCGCATTCCATACTTATCTACTGAGGATCTAAACCGCTTACTGGAGCTACTGAATATCGATGATATTTAAGCTACTTGCTTGGATTAGTTTTGCCATAATTGTTTTCGGGATGTTTAAGCCGCACTTAGTGCTTTGGTGGAAGGCTGTGCAGCATCGTTGGCTTGTGCTTAAATTCTACGGTTCTATTTTAATTTTATTACTTATCATTCATTTTGTTTTAAGGTTTTTTACCAATTGATTCAATTAACTTAAAAGGTATAAAGTTTTATTTATAAGTAAAACTTTCAGGATATTTATAAATCCTTTACTTATAAGTTAAATTTAATTATATTTGCGGAAAACATTTACTTATAAGTAAAGAAATGGATCAAACGTTCTTTAATAGGCAAACATATGTAGCTCTGATCATACCATTTATCAATAAGGAAATTATCAAAATACTTGTTGGGCAACGACGTGTGGGAAAAAGTTATATGCTCTTTCAGCTCATGGATCATATTCGGGTACACGTCAAGAACTCAAAAATTATATACATTAATAAAGAGCTTACAAAATTCTCATTTATCAAGACAGGTTTTGACTTAGTAAAATACATCGAAACCATTACGGAGCACACAGAATTTTATTATCTCTTTATTGATGAAGTGCAGGAAATTGTAAACTTTCAGGAAGGGTTACGTAGTTTGTTGGCTGAAAATAGGTTTGACATATATTGCACGGGAAGTAATGCAAATATGCTTTCCAGTGATATAGCCACTCACCTTGCAGGTAGATATATTCAATTTCAAATTAATAGCCTTTCATATACTGAATTTCTTGAGTTTCATCACCTTGAAGATAGCTCTGAAGCCTGTATCAACTTTATGAAGTTTGGCGGTTTACCGTATCTACATCACCTTGAACTGAAAGATCATATTGTATTTGAATACCTAAAAAGCATCTACAATACGATTTTGTTAAAAGATGTCATTAGCAGGCATAATATTAGGAATATTTCTTTTTTAGAACGTCTCAACTTATTCTTAGCCAATAACCTTGGAAGCATATTATCTGCCAAAAGAATTAGTGATTTTTTGAAATCACAAAAAATAAATAGTTCACCAAAGGTTATATTAGATTATCTAAAATTTCTTGAAGATGCATTTTTTATTAGAAGGGTAAGGAGATATGATATTAATGGACGTAGAATATTTGAGCTAAATGATAAGTTTTACTTTACTGATCTAGGGCTTAGAAATACGCTTCAACCTTTCAATACAAAAGATATAAACAAGTTACTTGAAAATGTTGTATACAATGCTCTAATTATTGAGGGATTTGAAGTATATGTTGGAAAGTTGGATGAATTGGAAATAGATTTTGTAGCCCTTAAGCAAGATCAAGTACTGTATATTCAGGTTGCCTATATAATTAGTGACCAAAAAGTTCATGAAAGAGAATTTGGTAACTTGTTAAAGATTGATGATAATCACCGTAAATTAGTTATATCAATGGATGAAGTTACCACGAATTATAAAGGTATAGAACACCACTCGCTTAGATCCTTTTTATTAAATCCAGGTTTGGATCGATGAGGTTAGTAGCTATACGGTCAAAATATAATAAACAATTTCAGCTAATTTTGTTTTAAAAAAAATAAATAGTATTTGTTTTGCCCTTAAGGTAACAATTCACCCTCGAATTGTACTTAATACTAAAAGGAACAAACACTATGAAACGAATACTTTACATTACCCCGCTCTTACTACTAGTATCTCCACTTGCTTATGGGCAGAAGATTAAGACTATACATGTTGAAACTTGGGAGAATAACGCATGGAAGAATGGCCATTTCCAAAATTTTTCGTATGATGAAAATGGCTTTTGGGTAAAAAATGTGTTTCAGCAATGGAATGATCAAAGTGACACATGGTATAACTTTTCCCAATTAAATATTACAAATAATAATGAAGGTTTAATTGAAAATACAGTAAACCAACAATGGAATGAGCAGGATGATAATTGGAAAAATGGCTCAAAAACAGAATATACATATACTAATTCAAAAAAATATCAAACTGAGTTAAATTATAACTGGGAAGAAGGAGAGTGGCTGCTAAGTAGTAAATACACATATGAGTATGATGATAATGATTTGAATACTCAAAAAACACTTCAGTTTATTGCTAATAATGAATGGGTGAATATTTCAAAAAACCAATATTTTAGTACTCAAAACGGATTAGTTGATTACTATTTAGTATATAATTGGAATGATCAAACCAATGAGTGGGAATTAAAATCAAGAATTTCTTATTCCTATAACAATGATGGTAACCAGACTATTCATTTACATGAAAATTGGGAAAATAATCAATGGCAACCTACAACTAAATTTTCAACATCGTACGATGAAAATGGAAATGAATCTAGTTTATTAGGACAATTTTGGGATATTCAATCGAATTCTTGGAAAAATAGTTATCAGAATCATATTGTGAATTATCCAAATGGATACAAGCATACTTCAACCTTTGAGTATTGGAATTCTGAGAATGATGTGTGGGTAACTAGTAGCAGAGCTACTTACACCTACCTTGACGAACAAAATAATGATAACGACAACAATAATGACAATAACCCTGCAACCTTCACACTTGAATTATCCTCTGAGCAAGAAGTTGATTTAACAGGAGCAGGAGAATATGAAATAGGAGCTACTGTTGAAATAAGTGCGCCTTCCCTTGATGGCTACACCTTTGCTGGGTGGAGTGGAAGTGATGAAGATATTGCCTTGCTTGAAGATGCCAGCCTATTCGTGACCTCATTTACCATGCCTGCCCGGGATGTGAGCTTTTTAGCTACTTATCAGTTAAATCAAGATGTACAAAAATATTCTGTTTCGCTACAGTCGGCACAAAATGTAACGCTTTCAGGAGCTGGAGAGTACAATGCTGGTGACCAGGTTAATATTTCTACGCAACAGCTGACTGGATATACGTTTGTGGGTTGGACCGGAACAGGCGATGATATGGCATTGTTAAGTGATGCAAAAAGTTTAGAAGCTTCGTTTACCATGCCAAGCCGAAATGTGAACTATACTGCCGAATACGTTTCAGATGATGAATCAAAATATACTTTAACGCTAAGTTCAGCCTTGGAAGTGAATCTAGTTGGTGGAGGTGAGTATATAGCTGGTACTACCGTTGAAATGACAGCAGAAGTACCACAAGGATATACTTTTGCCGGCTGGGAGGGCTCTAGTGATGATATAGCGTTGATATCAAATGCAGAAAGTGCTCAAGCTACTATTAAAATGCCTTCACGAAACGTAGAGCTTATAGCAAAATACTCGCAAGTGGGAAGTGAGGCTAAGTTTACAGTGAGTTTAGGGACTAATCAAGCTGTTATGCTATCCGGAATGGGAGAATACAAGGCAGGTGATGGGGTCGCCATTTCAGCGCCAGCTATGAATGGTTTTGCCTTTGAGCAATGGTCAGGAGCTGCAGAGGATGTCGCTTTATTATCAGATGCACTTGCAAGCCAAACTTCATTTGTAATGCCTAATAGAAATGTGACATTAACCGCTGAATACAAACCTGTAGTAACAGGAATAGAGGAGCATAATATTCAGAACTTAAGTATTTCTCCAAACCCGTGTGAAAACTATGTTCAAATTAACCTGACGAAAAGGTTAGCAACAAAAGTTAGCATACACAATCAGCAAGGAGCATTTTTGAAACAATATGTATTTGACGTTATGCGCCCAACAATCGATATCAGGGACTTACCTGCAGGAATTTACTTTGTCAAAATTCAACATGCAAAGGGTAAAACAACACACCGTCTAGTTAAGAAGTAAATTTACACATTAAACGAAATTGGCAAAATTCGATTAAAAATTAATAAATATTAAACAATTTCTGCTAATTTCATTGAAAATTTCTTTATAAAAAAATCGTAAGAATTTTTATGGAATATAACCGTTTGCTGCATCATTATTATAATCAGAATTTCCAACTAATAAGTTTAATGGAAATTCTGGTTCAAACTTAACCTAAAATGATCATGAAAACGATATTAGGCTTCTTAATTTTAGTAATACCCCTTGTCTCTTTAAAAGCTAAAAAGAAATTAACCATTTGGAATAATAAAGTTGAGATTGGACATAAAAAAGATAGTTTAAGTATTTCAGCAGCAGTATATACTTTATCAGAAAAGATTGAACATGTATTAGTGGATACAAGTGGTCAATTAATAAATTTCCGAACAAAAAAGCGTAAATCACATGATCGTGGCAAATTATTTACCTATGATACGCAGTCAAAAAGTATTACATGGAGTAGGAAGTATAATTATTTTTCGGAAGAAGTATTTAATATAAATAATACGATTGTAATTACGGGCAGGGATACCACAGAAGCGTTTGATTTTAAAACAGGCAAAATAAAATGGAATTCTGAAAATAGTGTTGTTCGCATTTTCGATAACATAAACATTGGAATCACGTACGATATTCGCTCATTAAATTTCTTTAAGTTGCAGGCAGTAGCTACAGCTATTGATTTGAGAAATGGAAGGGAATTATGGAGTAGAGGTATAAAAAATGATTATTTGAACGATATATTTTTAATTGATTCTGGCAACCTGCTTATTGAGTCAAATGAATTACATAAACTTGAGGTCGATAATGGTACTGGTTGGAGTTATGATGCAATTACAAACAGAATTGATGATTCAAATGATATTACACCGACCTCAAATGACTCAAGTTATTCGTTTTGGGATTTTTTTGACCCACCTTCCTCTAGAATCATTCGCCCCATTTCCTCTAATAAATTAATTGAAGGTGATTTCCTGTATTTTGCCTCTGCTGGTAAAATCAGTAAGTTAAACTTAGATTCAGGTACTGAGGTTTGGAGCGCTCCTCTTCCAAAAAAATATACAAGTAAGTCTGAAATTTACCTTGTTGATGATAAAATTTATATGGTGAATTTGGGGTATGCAAATAGCAATAACATATCTATTTTGTATGGAAAGCCTTTCTTTGCTTGTTTCGATTCTACTAATGGTGAACAAAAGTTTTTAACAGAATTAACTGTTCTAGATCAAGCAGACCTTTTGGACTATGCCCGTCAGGATGATGGTATTGAAGTGATGTTCAAGGATCGTATTGAAAAGTATGATTTAGAGGGAAAAATAGTGGACCGTATTTTAGTTAGGCCTAGTTTTGGTAACTTTACAGGGTACATTAACGATAATATATTTATTAAAAAGGATCACGGTTATTTCCCCATGAAACCCTCTGATTTAAGCATGGTTAAAACGAGCAATGACCATTATATCATCTATAATGATCAATTGGATATTAAAGAGTCAACCTTAATGAGCAAGACATATTATAGCTACCTAACAATTAACCATTACAAGTTCATTGCTTGGGAAGACAAAACAATAGTAGTGGATAGCGTGGGTTCAAAAGTGGCTGAGCTTAATCTGTCTAGTAAGGCTTTTCGTAAGGGCAACAAGCTTTATGAAATCAAAGGGCGCCAACTTTTTGTAGTTGACCTTAATGATGTTTTTGATCTTTCTAAAAGTAATTAAGCCCTGTTGAATTAATAATATTCAATGAATTTTGCAAAAAACATTTAAAATATGAAAATTATTCATTGAATTTTGCTAATTACGTTAAATATAAATTCCTATGAAATCCAATGTTTCTTTTTTCTGAAACTGTTTGCACAAACTTTTAAGTAAAAAATAGATTAGTTCGTTGCTAAAGAGGAGCTCTCATTATAAATTGCTAGAAAGTAACAATCAATGAAGTTAATTAACCTAAACTAAGGAAAAATGAGAATAATTTATCTGAGTTTTACCTTTATGCTACTGTTTTTGGCTACTGGCCTCTCTGCCGAAAATATCAAAGGTCCCACTGCCACCAATGAGGAAAATGAGCTTACATATACTGTCACCTTAGAATCTGAGCAGGATGTTACACTTACCGGTGCTGGAGAATATGAACAGGGTCAAGTTGTGCAAATTAATACCGAAAACTTAGTTGGGTTTAGTTTTACAGGATGGACAGGGCTTGTGGATGATGTTAATTTATTAGCTGATGCGCAGAGTATGGAAACATCGTTTACCATGCCGGACCGAAATGTGACCTTTACGGCAGTTTATGAGCCCTTACCGGAGTATACTGTAACTTTAAACGCCGAGCAAGATGTCGTGCTTTCAGGTGCTGGCGATTACGCCATTGGTGTGCAAGTACAAATTTCTACTCAAAATGTGGATGGGTTTGGTTTTACGGGTTGGAGTGGTGCTGATGAAGATGTAGCGTTGCTTGATGATCCTTTGAGTTTGGAGACTACTTTTGCCATGCCCGATCATAACGTCACGTTTACAGCGACTTATTTGGCTGATGACCAGCTTCCTATGTATACCGTAACCCTAACTGCTGACTTTGATGTAGAGCTTACTGGAGCCGGTGATCATAAGTTTAGTAAAAATGTTGAAATTACTGCGGGAGTACTGCAAGGATATAATTTTACGGGCTGGAGTGGTAACACAGAGGATGTGGATCTGCTGGAGAACAAACAAAATGCGACGACCACTTTTACAATGCCCAATCGAAATGTGACGTTTAAAGCGACATATGCTTTAATTCCACCGCCAACATTCACGCTATCACTTAATTCAGATCAAGACGCCAGTTTAACAGGCGCTGGGGACTATCAGGAAGGTGAAATGGTGGAAATCAGTGCTGAAAATTTAAATGGCTTTAATTTTACCGGCTGGAGCGGTACGGCAGAGGATGTTGCATTGCTAGATAATGCTCAAGACTTGACTACTTCTTTGGTCATGCCTGGGCGTCATGTTACTTTTACGGCCAATTATGAGGAAAATCAGCCAGCGCCAACGTTTAGCTTAAGTTTAACTTCAGAGCAGGATGTTACACTAACAGGAACTGGTGATTATGAGGAAGGAGTTAATGTTCAAATAAGTGCGTCGGAGCTTTCAGGATATGATTTTGTGGGTTGGAGCGGGAGTGAAGAAGATTTGGCGCTATTGCAAGATCGTTCAACCCTTTCTACTTCATTGAGTATGCCGGATAGAAATGTTAGCCTTGAAGCAGTTTATAGTTTTATCGATGTGGTAAAGCCAACGTTTGAGCTTACTCTGACCTCTGCACATGAAGCTGCTTTAACTGGTGCCGGTGCATATGAGGAGGGAGTGGAAGTTCAGATATCAGCACGTGAGGTTTCGGGATATGAATTTGTAAATTGGTTTGGAAATGAGCAGGATTTAGCTCTTTTAAATGAAGAGAATAGTATGGAGGCTACTTTGACAATGCCCGCAAGAGATGTATCGCTTGAAGCAGTGTATGTAGCAGTGGTTACTAGTGTTGAAGAGCTAAAAAATAGCCATGTTTTATTAACACCAAATCCTTGTACACGCGGGTTTCAAATATCAAATGCACACCAAGCTAGCGTTTCTATTTTCAGCTTGCATGGGGAGTTATTGATAACGATTGAGCATACAAATCCAGTAGAGGTAATTGATATGAGCCACTTCCCAGCTGGGACCTATATCGTGCAATTAAATTTTGGTACCGAAATCCTCAACCAAAGGTTAATTAAACAGTAAGATTTTTATTTTTTGGAGGTTGAATAAGAATCATGTTCAAACTATAAATGGTACTTTACCTGGAAAAATTCACGGAAAAATACAATAATTAAAGACAAATGCCCCAAAATTTGCAGGAAAGCAAGAATTTGTCCTTAAAATACTGATATATAATTTTATACTCATTAAAAAACTCATTTTTGAATATTATATTTCTAATTACTAAAACCGAGATTTGATAACAATCAAATATTGTCATGATTTACATCAATTTATTTAGCTATTATATTCACTAGATTTGGTATTAGATAAACTTGTAAAATATAAAATTTAGAAATATGAATGAGCAATTAAAAAAACCTCTTAAAACATACGCAAAACTGGGATACACCCATTTAGAAACAGCTGAAATTGTAACGAACTTGAATACTTTACTGGCCAATTATCATATTCATTACCAAAAGTTAAGAAACTATCACTGGAATGTGGAGGGGCCTGATTTTTTTGAGCTTCATGAAAAGTTCGAAGAAATATATAATGAAGTAAAATTGAATATTGATGAGGTGGCAGAACGTATTCGTGTTTTTGGAAAAAAACCTATGTCAATGCTGATCGAATATTTGGAAGTGTCAGAGATTAAAGAAACAAGCAAGCAGCTGAATGCCTTTGAGATGGTGCAAGAAGTACTTAATGACTTTGAAATACTTCTTTCATTTATGATAGACGTGACGAATGCTTCTACCAAAATTGGGGATGCGGGTACGGTAGATTTAATGACGAGCTTTATTAAGCAAATGGAGAAGCGACATTGGATGTTTACAGCATGGCTTAAAACACAAGATGTACCTGTTTATATCTAATACTAATTGAAGATACTAACATATTGGCTGCACTTATTTTGAATGAATTATACGTTTGCCCTGCTGTTCATCCTCGAACTGAGGTAATTACATATACAAATACAACATGAAAGAAGTTACAGCGTTGCCCCAAGAGATTATTTTTGGTAAAATTTATGAGGTTAGAGGAGTAAAAGTCATGATTGATCGTGATCTTGCTCAACTTTATAGTGTCAAATCAATCCGTCTACATGAGCAAGTTAAAAGAAATGTGGAAAAGTTTCCTGCCCATTTCATGTTTAAGTTAACAGAGGAAGAGGCTAATAACCTGGTATCGCAAAAAGCGATACCTACCAAAAAGAATTTAGACGGCTCATTGTCATATGTTTTTACAGAGCATTCTGACTTTATGTTTGAGATTACTATGGATGAGTCTGGAAATTTGAGGAGCCAAATTGGCACCTCAAGTTGGGCAGGTATAGTATAAATTACATCTCTACAACTAGTAAAATTGTACTTTATCAAGAAAAAATAGCGGAAAAATCCAAAATCTCATAAATTGAGTAAATATAGGATCTAAAACATTTTAAGTGGTGATGGTTTACCACCGTCAAATTTTTATAGGACAAATCCCTGTTCACGAAAGCACCATGCTGGACTCAGAGTTTTTACTACAAACTGTTATGTGGAGAATGGGGGAGTCGAACCCCCGACCTCTTGCATGCCATGCAAGCGCTCTAGCCAGCTGAGCTAATCCCCCAAACTGATCTGCAAAATTGAATACAAAATTTTAAAATAGCAAACCTATTTGAAGATTTTAGTATATTTCAATTTTTTCTGAAATTATTGAAATTTCAATAACTACTGAAATTTCAAAAAATATTAAAACTTATTGATTACCAATAATTTTATTTAATAGTGCTTGGGTGGAAGGATCATGATTAGCCTTAAGTTTCTGCTTTTGAATTTCATCGAGTGTAGTATGTGCTAATTTTTTTCCTAACTCTACCCCCCATTGATCAAAGCTAAATATATTCCATAATACTCCTAAGGTGAATATTTTATGCTCGTACAAAGCGATAAGTTGGCCTAAATGATAGGGTGTTAATCGGTCAATTAATATGCTTGTACTGGGCCGGTTCCCAGTGAAAACCTTGTAAGGTGCTAAAGCCTTAATTTCATCATCCGATTTACCAGCCATTTTTAATTCCCGCACAACAGCATCCATTGGTTTACCCACCATAAGTGCCTCAGGTTGTGCAATATAATTAGCAAGAAGCATTTGATGCTGTCGAATATTTGAAGTATCGCCATTTTTACAAGCAATAAAATCACAAGGAACAAGATGCTTGCCCTGATGTAGCAATTGAAAAAATGCATGTTGCCCATTCGTGCCTGGTGCTCCCCATACGATTGGGCTTGTAGCATAGGGAATAGGTTGACCATCACGGTCTACATTTTTACCATTACTTTCCATCACCGCTTGTTGCAAATAAGGTGGTAGTAATTTTAATCGCTGATCATAAGGTATAATGGCTTCGGACTGTGCCCCCATAAATGTAGTATACCAAAAACTGATAAGGGCCTGTACAACGGGAATATTTTGATCAAAAGGGGCCGCTTGAAAATGCAGATCAACTGACTCAGCACCTTGGAGCAGCTGCTGAAAGGCTTCAAAACCGATCTGACAGGCAATAGGCAAGCCAATACTTGACCATAGTGAAAATCTACCACCTACCCAATCCCACATCGGAAAGCACCGATCAGCACGAATCCCAAACTCCTCAGCGGCATCAATATTAGCTGTAATGCCATAAAAATGATCTTGCACAGCACCCTCATCACCAAGTTCTTGCAAAAGCCAAGCCTTAGCACTGTTGGCATTGGCCAAAGTCTCCTGTGTGCCAAAGCTTTTAGATGCTACGAAAAATAAGGTAGTTTCTGGATCAAGATGGCGGAGGGTATGTTCTAAATGGTTGGGGTCCACATTGGATACAAAATGTACCTCAATCTTTCCCACTGAATGATGCACAAGTGCCTCACATACCATTGCTGGGCCGAGGTCTGACCCTCCAATCCCAATATTTACAATATTCTTAATTAGGTTTCCATTATAACCTTTTATTTTTCCATTATGCAAAGCAGAGACCCATTCGTGCATATTGGCTCTGAGCTCTTTAACTTCATTTTTTACTGTTGGCTCAAATGCCCTTAACGCAGTGTGCAATACTGCCCTATTTTCTGTTTTATTAATTTTTTGACCTTGAAACATGGCCTTTATTTCACGTTCTAGGCCCAATTCTCTTACCAATTCCAATAAATATTGAAATACTTGATCATCTACTAAATTTTTAGAAAAATCAATGTAAAGCCCCGATAGCTCAAAGCTAAATTTTGATAAACGTGTTGGGTCAGCTTGAAATGCCTCCGCCAAGCTCATGTTTCGTATACGGCTAGCCTGCTCTTTTAACTGTTCCCAGGCGGTACTCGTCATAGGATTACTTTTATCTTGAACCATAATTCCATTCAGTAAAGCGCACAAAATAGTTAGTTTATTACGCAATCACTAATGCAATTTATCATTAAAATTTACAGCTGTATAAAATGCTAGCAAATAAATCTGGTAGTAAAATTTAACATAATAACCGATTTTTAGGTAACTTTACCTGTCAAGCACGTATGAAAAATGCAATAAATATCATATTGATTCTGTCCGTTTTGTTCATTAGTTGTGAAGAAAACAAAGAAAAAATCAAGCAACTTGAGGCTTACCATGGGCCACTTGTCATGACAGATAGTGCCACTACCCTATTTAGTGATAGTGCCGTAGTTGTAGCCAAGATCTTCAGCCCAAAAATGCTAGAATATGAAGATGGTAACCGGGAGTATCCCGATGGTGTAATACTTACGTTTTATGATAAAAAAGGTGAGGAATATAGCTCCATTAAAGCTAACCGAGTACTTTATAGGAAGGAAAAGGATTTATACATTGGATACGGAGATGTAGTAGTCGAAAATTTAATTAAAAAGGAAAAACTAAACACCGAGGAGCTCCATTGGAAACAAAAAGAAGAGGAAATTTATACCGATAAAAAAATTAGGATAGAAACAAGTGAAGATATCTTGCTTGGGGTGGGGCTTGAGGCCAAACAAGACTTATCCTATTATAAGATTCTCAAACCTACAGGTACACTAAGCTTAGAAGAGTGAACTTAATAAATACCATAATGCTTTCGTTGGCCGTTGGGTTTTTGATCATGGGTGCTCACCAAATAATGGTCAATACATTAGCCCATGCCTATATTTTTCTCATGGCAAGTATATTCTTTTGGATAATATATGGGTATCGAAAAAAGATACAGAAAGAGAAATAAGGACTTTATTCTATGGTTTTTGCAAAATGCTTTTTTATCGAAAAAGGGTTAATTTATATCATTTGTTCTATTATTAACTAACTACGAAATTTCTTTGCATCTTTTTTTCAAAAATTTGGTAACATTTTTAAGGGATAATTTACTGAATATATAGTCAGTCAATCAAGTTATAATGACTTATTAATTTTATCAAAATGATGCTATTCCAAGTTCGCACAATTCATCGCATTCTAGCTTTCACATTAATATTCTGCTTAGGCGGGCTATTCTCTGCTTCAAATAATGCTTATGGCATTCATGGAGGTCCCTCACAGCCTGAGTTTAGTAGCTTTGTACCTGCTAGTACAAGTGAAATGGTCAATTTATTTACTGGTGATTTTACTTATAACTTGCCCATAATGGTGGTTCCAGGGCCAGAGGGGAGTAGTTTTCCAATCAATTTAGCCTATCAAAGCGGTATTGGCGCAGATCAGCAAGCCTCATGGGTGGGACTAGGCTGGACACTAAACCCAGGAGCCATTAACCGTCAGGTACAAGGATTTCCCGATGATTACAAAGGCGCAAATGTGATTTATCACAACAAAAGAGAAACGAATTACTCCTTACAATTAGGGGCAGGTGCAAGCTTGTCGGCAATGCTCAACTTTGAAGCATTTGGCGCAGATGTCAAGCAATTTATTAAAATATTTACAAGTATATTTGGCACAAATGTGTTTTCTCCAGGAGGAAGTTATACGCGTACGTATAATAGCGGCACAGGATTCGGGTTTCAATCCTCTGCCAGTGCAAGTCTTTTAGGTGGTATAGCTACATTTTCTAGGCAATGGAGTCCTGGAGAGAGTTATAGTACATGGAGCACAAATTTTGGAGCTGCCTTAATCATGAATCGCCTCATGTCCTATGGTTTGAGCAAGTTTCCCACCCAAATTGATCCATTTTATTTGAGCACAAAAAGGACCCTTTCAAATGTTATCATGCCTAGTTCGTATGCTTTTTATTCTACACAAGATATTAAGCGACCAGTGCGGTCTTCCTCTCACACCAGTAAAGCTGTAAAAATTTCACTAGGCGTACAAGGAAACCCATTTGCTCTACCTGTTGGTGCAACCGTTGATGCTTTTGGAAACTACAACACATACAATACTGTTGCTAAAGAAGAGTATGATGCCTTTGGTTATATGTATAATGGTTTAGTAAATAATTCCACCGATTTAATGGATTACTCATTGGAGCGTGAAATAAGATATAGAGATAAACTAAGTGTATTAGAAATACCTTTCTCTGCACCTGATTATTTTGTGTGTACAGGAAACGATGTTGCAGGTGGGTTTAGAATTTTTCAGAAGAATATTGGCGACTATCGCCCCAATAAAGTAGAAGGAAATACCGATATTTTTCAAGCAGGGGGTGAGGTGAGTTTAGGGCCAAACTTTGGAGCAGGTTTAGATGTTAAAACAGGGGAGCAAAAGACTAGCACAGACGCTTGGGTTACTCCTAATACATTTGGTGATTTGGATCAAGAAGATGAGGGCGTGATCTTTAAGTTTAAGGGCGATAAGGGAGGTAATTGGCTGCATGATAGTGGCGATGGAATTTTAGCTGCACAAGTAAATAAAAGTGCGCAGCCAAGTTTTAATATTAACAGAGTGATGAACCAAGGGCTAAGAAGCAAACGTTCCTCTTTTATTAAGTGGAATAAAAACCAAGACTTGATAAACCCAAACAGTAACCCTTACCAAAGCTTTACTGTAGTTAGAAACGACATTAATCAATGGGTAAATAGAAACCTTGCTCCAGAAGGTATTGGTACACTTGAAATTAATAATGAAGAGGGCAAAAGATATGTCTATGGATTACCGGTATATACTAAAAATTTCAAAAGCATTAATTATGGTTTAAAGAGTGTAGACAAATATAATGCTGTTGAAAACAGAAAGTTTATCTATCAGAAAGATGCTCAAGAGCGCACTAAAATAGGAGAAGAAAAGCCTTATCCATATGCTTACTCCTATCTTTTGACTGATATCTTAAGCAAAAATTATGTAGACCGAACCATGAATGGGCCTAGTAAAGATGATTTTGGGGCATATACACGTCTAAACTATAAGAAACCCTATGGGGATGGCCAAAGCCAATGGTTTGTAGACCGAGTACCCTATAATGGGTTACATTATATGGCCAACTCATTATCTGATGCGCGAGATGACTTAGGATCTATGACACAAAGTGAGAAAGAAGTTTACTTTGTACAATCCATTGAAACCAAATCACATGTAGCTATTTTTACAACAGCTGACCGAAATGATGGATTAGCATCACCACTTGGTGATGCTGCAATAAATGAAGGTGCAAAAGGCTCCAATAAATTACAAAAACTCACAAAAATAGCGCTTTATAGAGTTGAAGATGCCACACAAAACGAAACGACTGGTCACTGGAGCCCTAATCCAGGAGTTACTGCTATTCAAGAAGTGGATTTCAACTATTGGAATGAGGATAATGATGCGTCACAGCAGCTTTGCAAGGGTCTGGTTAACGGCGTTGGAGATAATACCGCCAAACTTACGCTTAAATCTATTCATTTTACACACCATGGTGTTGAAGATAAGAGTCCGTATGTGTTTAAGTATGCCTATCCAACTTCCAATGAAGCTCCTTATCCACAAAAATACAGTGCATTACAGCAAGAGTACCAGGGGTTAGCTGATCAAAACCCGGATTACAACCGGTATTTATCCGATGGTTGGGGATTCTATCAAAAAAATGGTGCGCAGCGACATAGTGAAATGAAGACTTGGGTAGATCAAGTAATGACATCTTTTGATCCAGCGGCATGGCACCTTAAGGTAATTGAATTGCCTTCAGGAGGGCAAATACATGTGCAATATGAGCAAAAAGACTATAGTTATGTTCAAAACAGGCCAGTACAGGTCATGACAAGTATAACTTCTAAAATGGGGAACCGCTATTATTTAAATACAACAGGCATTGGAGTAAATACGACAGCAGAAAAAGAAACGCTTGTGAAGCTTATAAAAGACGCCTACATAAATGACTGGCGGAAAATGTATTTTAAGTTTTTATATAATTTATCTGGAGATGCTCCAACACAAATTCAAAATTGTAATGCTGAATATATTACGGGTTATGCAAAAATTATCAATGCAGGAATTGAAGGCGGGCAAGTTTATGTTGAAATACCTGTAGATGAAGAATATACACCAGAAAAAGTATGTCGAGATTTTTATATCACACAACGAAGAGGTCATATTAGTACAAATTGCAATACTCCAAAGCAGTTTTTTGGTGGTAGTCAAAATGCCGAAAATTTATTTAAGTCCTTTCAATCCTTTTTTTCCAATCAAAACGATCCAGGTGCATGCAAACATATCAATATTCAACAATCTTACTTCAGAGTACCTACACCAATTTCCAAAAAAGGAGGTGGGGTCCGAGTAAAAAGATTACTTACTTATGACAAAGGTATTGAAGGGGGACCGGTCCTTTATGGTAAAGAATATCATTATATAATGAAAGATGATACCACCAAAACCATTCGAAGTAGTGGGGTTGCTGTAAATGAACCCAGTTCGTTTAGAGAAGAAAATGCCTTAGTAGATGCCGATATTGATCCGGCTAAAACGATCGATGCAAAAATTGTAGGCGGTGATATTCAAAAGGAGTTTGAGGGTCCACTCGGAGAGAATTTACTACCCGGCCCATCAATTGGCTATCGAAAAGTTACCGTTACTGATATCCATACAGGCAAAAGTACGCCTGGTTTCACAGTGCATGAGTATAACACCGCAAAGGATTATCCATTTGAATATAGCTATAATAAAATGGATAGGGAACCCTATATCGATAAAGGTAAAACAGACATGTTTTTTATAACGTTGGCTGATAATCAGAAAGTTTCACAGGGATTTGTGTTTAGGATCAATGAAATGCACGGAAAACCTAAAAGCCAACATACTTACGGTGGTATTATTAATTCTCCAGAAGATTTAGGGTCATTGGAGGGAAAAACAGCTAGTGCATCAGCAGTATACGAATATTATCCATACTATGAACCAATCCCAGTTATGGAAAGTTATACCGGGGCCATTGAACCCAATTTTATTGGCAAAGAAATGGAGGTTAATGTGAGCCATAAAGCCATAAAGGACCACACCTTTGATAAAAATATAGAAATGGATTATACCTTATCATTATTTGGGGTGCCGCCTTTTGTTATACCCATTCCTATCGTGACGGCTGTTCCAAGTTTTCTTTCCAATGAGAATGATTATTATTGCCATGTCACCTCAAAAGTAATCCAATACCCTACATTCACCAAATCCGTAACCAAATACAAAGATGGTATTAAACACATCGATGAGAATATTGCTTTTGATACCTATACAGGTCGCCCGATACTAGTAAAAAGCTATGATGAGCATAAGGGGATTTATTTGCAGCAGCAGATACCTGCCACATGGGAATACGAGGGTGTTAGGAATAAATCGATAAATGAAGGGATGAGTTTTAATAATTTACTTAACTACTTTCAGGAAGGTGAAAAAGAATACTTAAAAATTGCTGGAGATGAGGCCACAGTGTGTGAAGCTATTGATAATTTTTATAAAGGTGACGTATTAGATTTAGGTAACCAGCACCTTTATCATATCCGAGATGTGGATAAGGCAGGAAATGAGATTACTATTGAAAGAAGCCAACTGCATAACGGTGGCAACCCTGGAGCACTAATTGCACAAGCAGAAATCTTACGAAGTGGGCTTAGTAATGAGTTGAAAACGAGCGTTGGGGGAATCACCTTTCATAGTGATGAAGATGACTTTACTAAACCCGTCATTTCGGATGATGATAAAATCGAGGCTACACCATTTACTAGTGACCTCAACGCAGCACTAGCCGGCGTAAACGGCAATGATGGTTTGCTGAGTTTACTTCCTGGCATATATACCTTTATGGATGTGGCAGCTTTTGCCGGCAATATGGACTTTAACTGCCTGGGTGACTTAGCGAGTAAGAACATCAAGGATGTGCAGTTTAGCTACGAAAAAGAGAACGGAACTTTATCACTGAATTTGTTGAGTTTTTGGATCGAGTGTGAAGCAAATCAGTGGGAGAAAGTTGAAGAAATTGGAAATTAATATTAATTGTATTTTGCAGAAATTATTCAATTAAAGTGGCTTTTTGAATAAAATTTGCAAAATACATTGAAAAATAGGATGATAAATAAACGCATTATGAAATTAGTAAAGTATTGTTTACTTATAATAGTTGTTGGATTTACACAGCAACAAGTACATGCTAAGGGTTATTATATCAAGTGCCAAAACAACGTCGATTGTTTTAACCCAGAACCTGGAGTGCCCTATACCTATTTATTAGATATTTCTGATGATCTTTATGGTGGCTGTACGGATGCAGAACTTCCTATCCCAAGTACAGTAACATGGCTTCTTCCTCCAGGTGTAATAGATGATGTAGAGATTTTAAATGGGGGGCATCGTAAAATTACTTGGAAAAATGTGATAGATAACCCTAAGCTTAATCTATGGTACTCCTTTATAAATCCATGCCCTGATCCGGCAGGTGAATATACTGCAAATATTGATATTCAGTATCAGTGTAATTTCAATTTAAATTTTCAAGTAACACCTGTGGGGCCAATTAGCCTTTGCCCAGGTGATACAGAAACATTAAGCGCCAATGGTAATTATAACCAATATAATTATCAATGGATGAAAGATGGTGAAGAACTAGATGGTCAGAATGGGTCGCAACTTGTAGTGAGTAGTGCTGGAAATTACTCATTAAAATTAATTGATCCCAATACACAGTGTACCGAAACATCTAATAATACAGTTAATGTAACGATGAAGTCAAAACCTGCCCCTCCTTTAATACCCAATCAAGATTTACCAGATATCTGTGAGGATAGTGATGTGCTGCTGAAGATAAGCAACCCTAATAACAACTATATTTATAAGTGGTATAAGGAAGAAAATGGAGAATTTGTTTATAAGGGAAGTGGTACAGAATATTTAGCAACTAGTGAGGGAACCTACCGAGCAGTAGCAGTTAATCAAAGCCAATGTGGAAGTAATCCTTCTGCATCTATTTCAATAATTTATGCTCCTGTACCAGATGAGGTTGTTTTGCCAGCAAATCGATTTATGTACCATACCATTGAAGGTCCAATTGAAAACCTCATACCAGGGTTAGAGTACATTTATACTTATACTATAAAAGATAATCAGGATTGGCCTCCTGAGGACTGTATGCCTGTATTTGAAACAGTTGATTTATATATGAAGGGCCACCAAAGTGCAGTGTTTTTTGATAACAACAAAATTAAGGTTGTGTGGAATGACGTTAATGCTGTCAAGTATGTTGGTTTAGAATATCAGTTGCAAGATGTCCCACCCGATATGTGTTATAAAGATCAGGACAAAGACCAACTCTTTGTAAAATTATTACCGCCTTATGAGTGTGAGATATATACACCACCATGTGATATTGATCAGCCTTCTATTATTAGTCCAAATAATGATGTAGCTGTTTGTAATGAACAGTACCCAAATGGCTATCAATTGATTGCATCACCAGGTAATATGGATAAATATTACTGGTATAACTACGGCAACTATATGGGCACTACAAACACTTCTACATATTACGCCCAGAGTACTGGAAGCTGGACAGTTAAAGTAAAAGAAGGAAATTGTATTAGTGATGCATCAGCATCACGCGGGGTCACGTTAAATGCTAACCCTAACGCATATATTGAGGGCATTTGGACAGAAAAACACACTTGTGAGGGTGAACCTGTTGTTCTAACGGCTCCATATTCACCAAATTATTCATATAAATGGTACCACAATAATGGCAACCAACCTGTAGGTACAGAGCATACTTATGAGGTGAGCCAACTCAATCAAAGTGGAACTTATCAAGTTGAAATTACCTCTATCAACACCAATTGTAGTGATGATTCAGAAATAGTGACTGTGTATGTTCACCCTATTCCTAATATTCAGAACATGCAGCTGAACCCAAATTTACTTCAAGCAGAAGTCACTAAACTTACAGCCAGTATTAACCCAGTTGCTAACGCTGCTGAATACTTATTCAGTTGGGGGGATGGGTATACTACAAGCACAATACAAAATAACGCTATGCATATTTATCAATCACCAGGTATCTATACCATAAAAATTAAGGTTACCACAGATAAGGGCTGCGAAAAAGAAGAAACGATGGGTGAAGTGACTGTTTATGGACCGCTTTGTGAATGGAAAATTCCAGAAGGGATGAATGGGCAATTTATGAAGGATAAAGCTACTGGGCTAATTGTATGGGAGGATAACAACTGTAATAGGCTTTATTTTATGCCTTGTATCAAAGAAAATGGTCAGGCATTTGAATGGCCAGAGGTAGTTTCGGTATCAGCAAGCACCATTTATGATGAGTGGGATTATACGGATGAGAACTTTCAATTACAGGGTGTACAAACACCGAATGAGGCAAATAATTTTGAACGAGCAAAGTCTGGTAAATGGCGTACAAAAGAAAGCTATGCTTATAAAACAGAGATTAATAACGATGCTATTCCAGCTATTGCAGGGCACTTTGGGCTCGAATTGTTCAATTGGCAGCATGGTGCTTCCAATAACCCCAAAAAATGGATCAAAGCGACGCAGGTTGAGTCATACTCTCCACACGGGAATGCTATACAAGAGCATAATGCTCTGAATATTAGTACATCTGCAAAGTTTGGTTACAATAATTACTTTCCCACAGTGCTTGCAAATAATGCTAGTAAAGATGAGGTATACTTTGAAAGCTTTGAGATGCTCTATGGGCAGGCTCCTAATCAAATGTTGGAATATAGTCACCCCTATAATAGTGATGAAATTGATATTGAAACCTCGCCATTGCTTGCCCATTCTGGTAGAAATGGCGTTCAGCTTAATAATGGCCAAGAATTTACACTACCAGCATTCAAGTTAAGTAGTAAAACTGCAAGCAAAGGCTTAAAAGTGAAACTTTGGGTACAAGTAGTCAATGAATTTGTAGGTAAATTGCCTACTGAGCTTTATATCAAACTTAAAAAAGGAAATAATTATCAACAAAAGAAGTTCTATGCTAATGTGGTATCGTCAGTTGGCTTCTGGACACTTGTTGAAATGTACATAGATGATTTTGAGTCGATCGGTGTAGGTCAGGAGTATCAACCTGTATTGATGTACGACCGGATTCATCTTTATTTTGATGATATACTGGTTAAGCCAGTAGATGCCCAAGTGACTAGTTTTGTATATGATACCAAAACACTTCGGTTACTAACACAATTCGATGATCAACATTTTGGTACATACTATCATTATAATTTGGAAGGGAAGCTAATCAGAAAGTCTATCGAAACGGAAAGAGGTAAAAAGACAGTGCAAGAGACACACTATCATGTACCAGATAAAGAAAACTAGAATTGAATTTTAATAAGAAAAATTCTTAGAAAAAGACAATAAAATATTCAAAAAAAAGGATTTATAGGATTTTTTGAAGAAAAAAATCTTAAAAAAATACAAAGAATAAAAGCTTACAGAGATGTTACATAAATTCAGATTGCCCCTAATTCTATTCATGGTCTTTCATATAACCAGCCTCTTTGGTTTAGAACCATGTTTTGATTTAATCGTAAAGTTTCACAATGATGTGCAGTCCATCTGTGGGCCAACCCAAGTAACACAAATGGATGTTGCTAAGTTTGAGCTTTGTGGTGAATGGAATGAGGACGAGGAGCCTGGTTCAACTGCTAACTACTATTTTTGGTATTTGGATAATGAGCTACTACTAAAAGTAAAAGCAGATGGAGAAGACTACAAAAGTCCCGTAGGTGTATATTTTAATGTAGCACCGGGGGAGTATCAAGTGAGATGTGTGGCAGTATTTCTTGATAATAACTGTATTGCCATGGGGCCAAGTTTAGAGAAAACTGTGATGGTATTGGAGCACCCGTGTTATGAGTTAGGTGGACCTCAAATTACAGCGCCGCAGGAGGTCAATGTAGGAGAAACACATGAAATTAAAATTAATTTAGTAAAAAATCCAGGAACGTATACTTGGAATTCACCAAGTGGCGTAACCTTTGATCCTGACCCACCAGTAGGCACTACATTAAATGTAACATTTAATGAGGCAGGCAATTTTGTGTTTACGGCTAACCCAAATAACCCGGACTGTGAGCCAATAAAAATACCCATTACAGCATGTGACCCTACACCCAGCTTAACCATGTCTGAAGAACTACCACTTGAGAATGGCAAATATGTTATTTGTGGTGATTTGAATCTAGATATTAACCTAAATGGGGTGGCGAACCCTGTGACTGCTTTTGAATGGGAGTATCCACAAGAATTTATTCAGCAAGAGGCCCCTACTCAATTAAAGTTACATTTTAATCAACCAGGGATTTATCAAGTCAAGGCTAAAAGCCTTGTGAATGGATGTAATGACTTGGTACTAAATTTTGATGTAAGGCCGGCTTATGATGAAGGATCTATTACATATGTGTTAGGCAATAGGGTAATTTGTGAAGACGACTTACAACATGTTACCTATGTTGTACAGGGAGCAGAAGGAGCAGATAAATATATTTGGGACCTTCCCGAAAATATTGATGCAGTTCTTGCCAATGGGCAACAGAATATTGCTAAGATCAAATTTTTAGTAGATGGGGTCTTTGTTTTTACAGTTACACCAGAGAAAGACGGTTGTTTAGGTGAACCTTATCAATTTTATGTTATAAAAGGCTCTCAGAAAGAGGCTAGTAAAGAGCGAGATCATGAAGAGCTTTTAGCAAACGATCACATGCATTTATTTTTAAATGCATGCGATGAGCAGGCTACTACTTGCTATCAGTACCGCAATCTCAAAAAGATTGCCGTTTATGCTATTCTTGATTTAGGGGATATCTATAATGAAGGTATAGCCACTGATCAAAATGATCCTAAATACTTTGAAACCACCGTTTCGCTTGAACTGACTAGAGATTATTATAAAAATGACCCCTATTTAAACCAGCCTCTAATCAATCAAGTGGATCTATTCATTTCTAATAATCAACCATCCCATTATTATAAATTAGAATTAACCGAAGATATCAGCAATTTAAGGCATCTTGAAGCTAAAATTGCAAACTATAACACAACGGATAATGTAACAGACCAAGTAAGGCTGCGATTTTATTATGAAGAAGATTTTGAGATAGAAGGATTTCGCTATGAAGTCTCCAACATCGATGCTCAAAATACGGATCAATGGACGACAACCTTTACTTGGGATGCCACTTGTAAAGGGGAATCACCAGAGTTTGACTTCCAATTACCATCTGCTTATCAAGTACAGTATTTAAGGGTGTATGAAGGGCAAAATATTAATACCATACTTAACAATAATTCGAGTGAAGCCTGGGTAGTTGCCAGTGATATGATAACCAGCTCTGGGGAACCAACATTAGAGGTTGTACTTGGAGAAGGCACTGGCCAATATGCATTTAGAGTGCGGCCTATCGGGCATATGCCTCGAGGTGCAGCCAATGCTGATAATATTGGCTTTTGGTCATATTATTCTTTCAACTATACCCAGCCAGATGATGATAAAAACTGGATTTATAGCAGAGTATTTACAGAAAAAAATAAGCATGGAGAGCAATTAACCTTTGCCAATGGGTTAATGCAAACTAGTCAGACTCAAGGTCGACTAAAAAGTAATAAAAGAGTAGTAGCAAATCAAACCTACTTAGATTATGCTGGTAGGCCTGTATTGCAAAGTTTGCCTATCCCTATTAAAGAAGGAAATTTTGGGGAGCTTGGCTACCGCACAGGCTTATTAAAGAAAATTGTTAATGAGAATAATACAGAACCGTTTTTAGTTGAACATTATGATGCAGACGATAAAGTTCTATTACCAGATCCTGCAATAGATATTTCTGGATACTACAGTGGTAAAAATGATAACATAAATATAAATGAGGGTGTGCCTAGTGCGGAAGGGTATCCATACTCAAGAATTGTATATAAAAGCGATGGTAGTGGCAGAGTAAGTAAGCAAAGTGGAGTTGGGTATACTCATTCACTCATTGGAGGTAAGGTAGTGAGTAGCTACTATGGTGGGGTGGCTCAAGATGAGCTCGACCGAATATTCGGTAACTTAGCTCCACAAGCAAAGAATGTCCAGAAAGTAGCCCAAGTCGACCAAAATGGTACGGCATCAGTATCATATATAGATAAGTCAGGAAAGGCTATTGCCACTGCACTTTCAATTGGCCAAGACAGCCAACTTGAGGAGCTTAAAAGTAAAGAAAGCTATGAAATTAATGAATTAATAAATGATAATATACCGTTTGGTGCTTGGGGGTATAGAGCAGAAAAGCCAATTGTATTTACGACTCCACGTGAAGTGGATATTAAATATACCTTGTCAGTAGAATCAATAGAGGGAATTTGTAATTTGGATTGTAAAACGTGTGATTATCAGCTCATTTTTTACAAACACAATATCGATAACCCGGAATTATCAGGGCCAATTGGGCAACCTATAGATATCGACCCAGCGGATTGTGGTCAAAACGCAGCACAACAGTTTAATTTTGATAATATATCATTTGATGCGGGAAGTTATGTGATCGAAAAGCGAATCGAAACGCTTACTGTCAATGAAAATTCGGATCAATTATACCTTAAAGAGTATTTAATCGAGCTAAAAACAAATATTGAGCAGCAAATTAGCCCTATTTACTCCATGCTTTATGCCGAACTTGATCTTGGACCTGATGCATTTTATAATTTCATTGAGCAGCAAGGGTATATGTTAGAAGAAGATAGTGAAGGCAATCAATATTACGAGGTTGAACTTGCTTGTAATGAATATGTAAAAATACCATTTGTGGATGCTTGCCCTCAAGTTACATCATGCGACGAGGCTGCAAATTTCGAGCAGTATTTTGAAGATTATTGGAATGAAAATAACCACCCTGAATATACTGGTACAACAGATATTGATGGGATAAGTTATCTCACATTTATGCTCCCAGATCAGTTTTTGCCTGGAGAGCTAAACACGATGCTACATAATCTGAAAGCGGAGGAGTACATGAGCTGTCAAACACTTTGGGACTTATGGAGTGGTTTTACAAGTTCCTATCATGATAGTTTTACCAATGAATTTGATGAAAATGATTTGGAAATACCAGCTGATATGCCACCTGATGCCAAAATACCAGATATTTTGGCAGAATATGAGTTCATTCCCCTTAATGAGCTATTCACAAAAGTAGGGTCATTTATTGAGCTTGAAGTAGTAGATGATGAGCAGCATTATGGATTAAGGTTTGAAAATATATATACTTCAAAAGCCCAGGAAAATATGACACTGGCTTACAGGCAATTTTATTTCAATATCGAGGATGATGAGCACGGCCAAGTTATGAAGTCAATAATGGATGTGGTGCTTCAAGAGCAAGGTATTGAGATTCCAGTAGATAACCCTGGTTATGTAACTGCATTTGGCACGTTAGATTTTTATTTAAAAAATTATATCTATCACTCGATTAGGCAAGGTATTGAGCACGAACCGCTCACAGAAGAGGAAGTTAAGGGTATGGCTGAATTAGTCAAGTTTAAGGCCAAAAAGTTTTGTGAATATCGAGAAGAGGAGTTCAGACAAGCTGTAATAAATAGTTTGGTGCAGCAAAACCCAGCGCTTAAAATCGAGAATTATCAGGTGTTCTTTGAAGAAAATCTCCAAAAATATTATGGGTCATATAACCCTGGAACTAATGCAAGTGATTATGACATCAGTCAGTGTGAAATTGATGCCATAGCATGGGGCGCAGTAGAAAATTGCTATAATTATGCTGATATCACTCTTCTCGGAAATTTCCCTAATTTCCAACTTGGTACACCTGAGGAGCTTGAAAACTTGAAAAAAATACTTACACATAAATTTGAGCTAACAGTAAAAAATGGGAATGCAACTTGTGAAGCTGGAGAAGATAAAAAACTGGTTTTTGGATCCTTTGAGCCTAATAATCCAACACCAACATTAGATGCGTTTTTAGAAGGTTTTGAGTTTGGAGTATTGCCAAAAGGGTATAATGAGCAAGAGGTAAGTGGCACATTTATTGTTACAAATACAGCAGATGGTACAAATGTTGATAATAGTTTTGGTTGGGCATTGCAGCAAGTAAATATTGCGAATGAAGAAGGCCCATTCTTGGTTAAATTTAATATTCCTGGTGATGGGCCACATATAATTCCTGTTGCAATTCTTGATAACTTTCAGGTTAATAAGTCCATCGTTATAGATGGTTTTACTCAACCTGGAGCTAACGCCAGTCAGTTAAAAATAGTCATTCAAGGTGAATTAATAAATGAAAATGCGGCTCCGAACATTAATTTTAATCAGGCAATTATTCGAGGTTTACATTTCAAGCATTTTAACTTAGTGATTGGTGGTGCTAACTCGAAAATCATTAATAATTATTTCACCAAAGAGATTACAGAAAATGCAGAAAACTGGCCTACTGCTATCCGAATTCTTAATGCAGAGCAAACCACGGTCCAAGGCAATGTGTATGTAGATGAGAAAATGGGGCAATTTGATGCAAGTATAACCAGCGGTGTTTATGGATACAAATCAGATCATTTATTGATTGGGGGTGATTTACCTAATGAGCAAAATATATTTTATGGGTCAGCAATTAGCTTCGCAGGAGGGTTTTATAATAAAATACAGCAGAATAGATTTTGCAGGTATAAGGCTAAACGTGGTATATATCTTTCAAATGGTGGAGGCGAAGATGCTAATTTCAATAAAGAAGCACCTAATGTAACAAATATTGAATGGGTTAATGGGCATATAAAGGTTAGTGGTACATCTGAAGTTGGGGATGTTATTGAAGTATTTTATACCAACCGAACCAAATCTGGGATGTACTACCTTGGAGAAACAACTGCCGCAAATGGAACTTGGGAGTTGTCTGGTATCAACCCTATGGAAGGGTTTGTTTTCATCGCAACAGCAACAGATGGGCAAAATAATACTTCTGAGTTTAGCAATGTATACCCTTCTATCACTTGTTCTCCAAACTTTACAATTTGCTTCAAATTCACGGACCCCATTGAATATGAAGATGTACCTATTGAGATGCAACCCTATATCGAATCACCAATTGTAAGCTGTGAAGATGAGATCAAAAAAATCATCAAACATAGCCTCATTACACTAAAGCAGCAGGTAATAAACAAAAAACAAACAGAATATGCGGATAAGTATCGCCAGAAATGCTATGTGGATTTCCAGGATAATACAGAATTAATCTATGACTTGGGTACATACCACTATACGCTCTACTATTATGATCGAGCGGGGAATTTAGTGAAAACCGTTCCTCCAAAAGGGGTCAATTTACAAGATCCCGACAATCATGCCTTATCCACTACTTATGAATACAATAGCTTGGGTCAGCTCAAAGCACAGGAGTCACCTGATGGAGGCAAGACGAACTTCGCCTACGATGACTTAGGGCGATTGAGGTTCTCACAAAATGCGAAACAGGCAGCACAGCAGCGCTATTCATATACCAAATATGATTATTTGAGCCGTGTGGTAGAAGTAGGTGAGACTAATGAGCTCTTTGATGACTTTGCTTTTATGGAAAAACTCAATGATATAAATTTTCCGTCTTCAGGAACTTATCGAACGTTTACCATTTATAATGAGCCGGGTAATATTGTATATTTAGATGGTAACCCTCAACGCTTTTTAGATAACAGAGTCAGCTATGTTTATGTAGATGTAGATGGTGATGAGCTAACCACAGAGGATCAATATACCACATACTATAGTTATGACCCTCATGGTAATGTAGAGTGGATGGTTGAAGTTATCCCTGGTTTGGGCTCTAAATACATTAAATATAGCTATGACCTGATCAGTGGTAATGTAAATGAAGTGGCTTATAATGAAGGAGAAAAAGACCAATTCTACCACCGATACACCTATGATGAAGAAAATCGAATCAAGCAAGTTTTCACCTCAACAGATTATGTGATTTGGGATGAGGATGCCAGCTATGATTTTTATATGCATGGTCCACTTAAAAGAGCTGAGATTGGACAAGATAAAGTACAGGGTCTTGACTATACGTACACGTTACAAGGGTGGCTCAAGGGAATTAACCACCATAGTTTAGATGGAAATTTGGATCCTGGAAAAGACGCACAAGGAGAATCCGTTGTGGCTAAGGATGCTTTTGGTATGATGCTAACGTATTTTAATGGAGATTCCCCAGATCATAGTGATTTCTTTAGGGAAGGATCCGCCTTTAATCAGGATACTAAATATCATATACACCCTATTGAAGAAGATAATTCAAAACGCAATCTTTATAACGGAAATATTGCAGCATGGGCTGCCAATAACATGGGTGATGACCCCAAATTTGGAGGGCAGATCACTGGGCAAAAGTTTGTATATGATCAGCTCAACCGTATCAAGGAAAGCAACTTCCAACTCTATGTAGATGACAATGATAATTCAATAAACTACAACGCAGAGCAAGCCTACAGCAGTGACTATGCCTATGATGCCAATGGTAACTTAGATAACCTCAATCGCTATGCCAAGAATATGGCCAATGAAACAATCCAAATCGATGAACTGAAATATACCTATAAACCAGGCACCAATCAACTTGATCATGTGGCTGATATAGAGGGAGTTGTGATTGAAAAGGACTTGGACAACCAGCAAGAGGGCAATTATGAATATGATGAAATTGGTAACCTGATCAAAGATATGAAGGAGCAAATTACCAGTATCGATTGGACGCCATACGGCAAGGTAGCTAAAGTAGAAAAAGAAGGGGGAGAAAGCATTAGCTTTGCATACGATGCCAACGGTAACCGTATTCAGAAAACCCATGACAACGGACAAGGAATAATTAATAAAACATACTACAGCCGTGATGCTCAAGGAAATCCGATGGCGATATATTCTCAAAGCTCTGAGGATAACCAGCTTAAGCTAAGCGAGCATTCAGTATACGGAACTCAAAGGTTAGGGCAACGCCGTTATACAGGGCTTGTAATGGATGGGCAACCACAAGCAGAAAGTAACTACTACCAGCGTAAAGTAGGGCTTAAAAATTATGAGCTTACGGATCATTTAGGTAATGTAAGAGCATTGGTATCGGATTATAAGGATTATGTACTTAATAATGATGAAAAAGAATATTGGCCGGAGCTGCTTAGTAGTCAGCATTATTTCCCTTTCGGAATGGCTATGCTGGGTAGGAATATTGAGGGGGATGGGTATAGGTTTGGATTCCAAGGTCAAGAAATTGATGATGAGGTAAAAGGTAAAGGTAATTCTATTAACTATAAATTTAGGATGCATGACCCTAGGGTAGGAAGGTTTTTTGCATTGGATCCACTTATGGCCAAATACCCATATAATAGCCCATATGCATTCAGTGAGAATAAGGTGATAATGTATATTGAGCTTGAAGGGCTTGAAACTGCAAATCCGTTTCCATGGACTGGGGGGGCGTTCACAAAAGCATGGGGTGAACAGGCAACTAATATGTCAAGAGAGGCGGAAGAAGCGCTATTGAGTGGTGGACCAATGATGATGGATCCCAATATGGTTTTATATGCTCAGTGGCAATCCGAAGCATTTAATCTAGTTTCAACGGCAGATGCTGCACTTGAGGGGTATGTTAATGCTACCATGTTGTTACTAGAAGAGTCATTGGGTGGGACTGGAGTAAGTTCGGTTTCTAAAAGAATTGGTGCCAGATGGTTAAGAAAAACAAAGGCGAGTTCCAAGCTATCTCAACTATTTTCAGGAACAAAGGTAGGAAAGTGGCTCTCCCAGTCGAAACTTGGTAAGTGGTTTTCTGGAAAATCTAGTTATTTTAATGAGTTTAATGATATTGCTGCAAATGTGACGTTTGATATAATTGATGAAAGGATACAGAATGGAGATTTCGAAAGCATTGATTGGGTTGGTATTGCTAATTCAGGTATTGTAAAGGAGAAACAATTAAAACGTGTTATTAAGTCCACACTAAGCTACTCAATGAAAGATGGGTTAAATATAAGTGACCCTATAGAATTTACTAAAAAAATGATTTTAAGTACTGATATTATTGATGCTTTTAATAAGCATTATAAAAAAGATAACATGAGTTTTGAAGAAGTAATTGAAAAAGTTAATGGGTTAGTAGATGAGGTATATAATGATAATTTCGTTGAGGACAAAGAAGAAGAACCTACATTTATGAGGTTTGGCGAATAAAATTATTAGTATTTCCCGCTTATCTGCATTTGCACCTAAAATCCGTAAATTATTGAAAAAAGCTACATTTTAGGAGAAAATATCAGCTTGAGATCAAGTCTTAAAAATGGGTTTTAGTTGATAGGATTGGGGTTTGTGTAATTTAATATTGATTATAAACTATTGAAGATTTCTTAAGCCAAAGCGTACAAATACTTTTTAGAAAAGATTGGTTTTTATGCTTTTACAGCAGCTAGGTTTTAAAATGAAAATGACCATACATACGAAGCTTTGTTGTTCTGGCTTGTTAATCCACTTAGTGGGTATACAAATGAACCGAAAGATAAATTTTTAATTCTAAAAGTAGGGTTTAAATGGGCATTTGTTTTGCTAAAAAGAGTGATTATATACGGATACAAGTTTCTGCAAATGGCAGTAAAAATAAGGTAAATCATATTTTGTTCTAATTTAGAAAATAGTAGATGGTTCCAACCAAAATCATTTTTAGGCACATCAAATTCACGTTCGATTTTTCCCCTTTGATTATAAAAGCAAACCACTTGGTCCATGGTTTTGATCATATCATTGGTCACGATCATAGCGTAATTATAGAGTTGCCCGGTATATACACCAATTTAGCTGAAAATACCAAAAACCGCAAGCATTTGATAATTAATTGTTTGTGGTGTTTTTTTAACTCGTAATTACGGATTTTAGGTTGAACCTATGTTGGTATTTTCAATGACGTAATAAAAGAAATTCATTTTTTAACACATTTTACAATAGGCAATATTTAAAGTATATTTGAGCTCTAGAATTTTAATTTTAATGATTGATTATGGCATTGGTAGAATCAAATATTTTTGAAATTGGCACATTAGCTCCATCTTTTAATTTGCTTAATACCATAGACGATAATTTTGTCACGCTAGAGGAGCTAAAAGGGGAAAAGGGTACCGCCATTTTTTTTATTTGTAACCATTGCCCCTATGTCATTCATGTCAATGATGAGCTGGTTCGCATAGCTAATGACTATGCTCCTAAGGGCATTAACTTCATCGCAATTAGCAGTAATGACGTGGCAAACTATCCTCAAGATGGACCTGATCATATGAAGCATGTTGCTGAAGAACTCCACTACCCTTTTCCGTATTTGTATGATGAAAGCCAAGAAGTTGCCAAGGCATATGATGCTGCTTGCACACCTGATTTATATTTATTTGATGGTGATTTAAGAGCTATCTATCATGGTCGATTGGACGGTTCCAGACCAGGTAGTGGTATTCCAGTGAATGGAATTGATTTTAGAACTGCATTGGATCATTTGCTGGCAAATAGCCCCAACCCAAACCCTCAAAAACCAAGTATGGGCTGCAGTATTAAGTGGAAATAATTATTACTATGTTAAAGGCTTGTATTCAATTCCAGATCCGCCTAAAACAAAATTCGTAAAATTTTAAAGATTTCATACATACTTACTTTTTTGAATTTCTTTTTGATTTTTTTAAGTGTTAGTATGAGTGAATCCATTATTTATGAATTTCATTGATTAAAATGATCTGGTAAGATCATCCTCATAATCTGAGCTCTCGTTTTTTGATGATTCAAGTTACAAAGTTCCTTACATTACCTCATTCGATTACGTTGTGAAATCACTTTAATTTGATATAGATTTAGTCCTAATTTATGCTTCATCTCTATAAAATTCGGAATGATGGAAACAAAAAATGTTAAGACTTTTTATCAAAACAATAACACAATTCTTTATTTACAAGAGCAAAACGAGGAATTTGATGGGCCTGTTTTAATCAAAACACTCAAGTCAAATGCATCTATAGAAAAAGACCTCATCCGCTTGCAAAATGAGTTTGAAAATACCAATGCCATTAATTCTCCCGAAATAAGAAAAGCCATAAAACGAGGGAAATTTGATAACCGTCCTGCGTTGTGGCTTGAATATATTCCATCTACTACACTCAATCATTTTCTCAAAGACCACCAATTAGATACAAAAGTATTTCTACAAATAGCCATTAATATTTGTAGTGCTGTGAGTAAAATTCATCAAAATGGCATAGTACATAAGGATTTAAATGGCAATAATATTCTTATTAAGCCTAAAACACTTGAGTGCTTCATTATTGATTTTGATACTTCCACTAGAGTAGACTTAAGGGAAGGCAAGCAAAAGAATCCTGAAAAGTTAGAAGGGCTACTTACCCATATTGCACCCGAACAAACAGGCAGAATTAATAGAAAAGTTGATTACCGAAGCGATTTATACTCCCTCGGTGTTACGTTTTATCATCTGATTTCTGGGAAATTACCATTTGAGCCAGATGACATCATTAAGTTACTTCATAGTCATATTGCAAGAAAAGCAACACCACTATTCAAAGTTGACCCTAGTATACCAACGGCTATATCAAATATTATCGAAAAGTTATTAGCAAAGAATGCAGAAAATAGATACCAGTCATGTCTAGGACTAAAGCACGATTTGGAAGTTTGCCTTAAGCAAATAGAAGAAAGTGGCATCATCAAAGAGTTTGAGCTAGCAGCGCATGATTTTTCTGGCAAATTGCAGCTACCTCAGCAGCTTTTAGGCAGGGACAAGGAATTGAAGCAACTAAAGGAGTCACTAGATAATACCATTTCAACTAAAACTTGCCTAACCTTAGTAACCGGATATGCAGGTGTTGGTAAATCGGCTCTGATCAGTGAACTGCAGTGGCCCATTTCTCAAAAAAATGGTTTACTTATTCAAGGAAAATATGATCAGCACCTTCAAAATATTCCATATGTAGCCATAACAGAAGCTTTCTCCGAACTTGTGGATCATTTATTAATGACACCAGACAAGGAGTTACAACAATGGAAAGCATCAATTAAAAATGCAGTAGGTGATATTGGCCAAGTATTAATTGATGTAATTCCAAAGCTAGAGCACATTATTGGAAAGCAACCCTCTATTACTGAGCTTGGATCCACTGAAGCACAACATCGGTTTAAATATGCGTTTATTTCTTTTGTTGAGGCACTTTGTGCAAAGCAAAGTATTACGTTATTTCTAGATGATTTACAGTGGACGGATCTGTCATCGCTAGAGCTTATAGAAGCAATAATTTCAATACCAAACCTTAAGAATTTGTTTATAATAGGTGCTTACAGAAGCAACGAAATTGACCAAAACCACCCGCTAGCAAAAAAAATCGACGAATTTAGAGCGCAATCATTGCCATTTTCTAGCATTACACTTGAAAATTTAGCACAAGATCATGTTGAGATGCTCATACGAGAGGCTTTTAGCCCAACGAAACAAGATACAACGAAACTAGCAAAATTATTATACGCAAAAGCGCAGGGAAATCCATTTTTTACAACTCAAATCATACAGTCACTGTGTGAGAATAAGATCATAGAGTTTGATTTTGGTAGCAAGAATTGGACGTGGAATATGACCGAAATCCAACATATCAATATCACCAAAAACGTGATTGATTTGTTGACTTCTAAAATTACCAACTTGCCCGTAGCTACACAAGAAGTGTTAAAGTTAGCAGCTTGTATTGGTAATCGATTTAAATTACAACATGTAAGGAACGTTTCCGATAAGCCACTTTACTATTTGTCTAAAGCACTTTGGGGAGGTATTAAAGAGGGTTTTATTGTACCAGTGTATGATCCTATACGCTATTTTCGGTCGGGTCATTTTGATCAAACTTTTGAGTCTGATATTGAAGTATCCTTTCAATTTATTCATGATCGAGTACAGCAAGCTGTCACATCGATGATCCCAAGCGTCGAATGGCAGGAAATTCACCTAAAATTGGGTACATATTTTCAAAATTTAAGCCAAAAGGACAAAAAGGAACGTGTTTTTGACATCGTTGCGCACTATAATAAGGCCTTACCCATAATTGATGATTCCAATAAAGTTGAAGTAGCCAGGTTAAATGCTCAAGCTAGTAAACGAGCTAAGCAGGCGGCTGCTTTTGAGCCGGCATTTATTTATGCAGAAACAGCATTAGCCCAGCTTGACCAAAAAATTTGGGAAATCGATTACAACTTTGCCTTTGAAACGTATAAGCTTTATGCAGAATTAGCATACTTAGCAGGTCGGTTTGAGCGTTCACAAGAAGTTATTTCTGAAATAATTGAGCATGCTCAAAGTGAATTGGATCAGGCGGCGGTGCTAGAGTTATTGGTACTAGAGTTAACCATGATGACACAGTATCAACAGGCAGAGCAGGAGGCTAGGAATGGAATTGCTTTGCTTGGCTTTGAAATACCTGATGATCAATATGCCGACCATATCGGAGGAAAATTGGGTCAAATTGCACAACTTTTGCAAAATAGAAGCATTTCATCAATTGCGGACGACCCAAATATGCCATATTCTAAAGAAATGCTGTGTATTTCACTACTTTTTAGGCTTTCTAACACAGCCTATATCATGAATAATCAAGAGTTGTTCACGCTTTCTATATTAAATATCGTCGAATTATCACTTATTCATGGTCATACACCATATTCTCAATATGGTTATTCTTGTTACGGGATTGTTTTGGCAGGTGCACTTCAGGACTTTGATAGTGCGTATGCTTTTGGAGAAATGTCTATACAATTGGCCGAAAAGCACTACGGAGATGCAGAGCAGTGTAAAGCCTTATTTCAAATGGCTAATTTTATGAGTCCTTGGAAAAAGCCACTTAGTGACTCTTTACCGCTGTATCAAAAAAGTTTTGAATTAGGGCGTAAATCAGGCGAATTACAATTTGCAGGTTATGATTATACGTATTTAGCTGTAAATTCGTATTATGCGGGCACAAATTTGCAAAAATTAAGTGAAGCTTGTGAGCAGTACTTTAGTTTCAACGAGCAAACCAAAAATACAGTTGCCGCTGATGTAATCACCTCTATTCGCTATAGTGTTGCGTTCTTATTAAATGATAATGCTGATACAAAACTATTTGAATTTGGAGGAGTTACCGAACAAGAGTTTTTACAAGGCTGCCAGGAGCGCCAATCTTTTGCGGCAATAATTAATTTCAAAATTGCCAAAGCTAAATCACTCACAATTTATGGAGAATTTGATCATGCACTTCAAAATCTGGAGGAAGCAAAACCCCTGTTGGCCGCATTATTTGGTACTCCTCAGCTTGTGGAATTCCATTTTTATTATGCCATAGGCCTTATAGTGACAAGTGAGTCTTCAGCGCAAAAAGAAGAAATCAAAAAAGCCGTTGATGAAAGTATTGCCTTATTGAAAAACTGGGCAGATCATTGCCCGTCAAACTTTAAGGCCAAGTACTTGCTTGTTGCCGCTCTTTATGATGATTACTTCGGACAATCTTCACAAACAATTGAGCACTTCAAGGAAGCATCTAAGGTTGCTTTGCAGTATGAATATGTGCAAGTGGCAGGGCTCGTTCAGGAGTTTGCGGTTAAGTTTTATTTGAAAAAAGAATATCATGATTTCGCCAAAATAGCTGCGATAAAAGCTCATGAATGCTATAGTACATGGGGGGCAATTCACAAAGCTAAACAGTTGGAGTCGGCCTACCCGGATTGGTTTGGTTTTAGAAAAGCGTATCAGTCGATTAATTTAAGTAATACTACTTATACCACAGCCATGGTTAATACCGAAGAAATTGATTTGTATTCGGTGGTAAAGGCCTCACAAACACTATCAAAGGAGGTGGTTGTCCATGACTTATTGCATAAAATGATGGAAATCATATTAGAAAATGCAGGGGCAGAAAGTGGGTACCTCATTCTGAAGAACAATGCGCAATGGAAGGTGCACGCAGCCATGAATGCGGAACGCAAAAGCATCGACATCATAGATCCCCAAACCATCGCTGAGCTAAACCGATCGGAGAAAAAAGCGGTGATCTCTGAGTATATTGTAAATTTTGTCATGAGAAGTAAAGATTTCGTGAGGATTGATGATGCCAGAGTGGAGCAAAAATTCAGAATGGATCATTATCTTAAGTCTGGCAATATTTTATCACTTTTATGTTTACCATTATTATACAAAAATGAAGTGAAAGGTATTTTATACCTTGAAAATAACCTTACTACTGGAGCATTTTCGGAAGAGCGTAAGGATATACTTAAAATGCTTTCTTCGCAAATGGCTATTTCGATTGAGAATGCATTACTCTATGAGAACCTTGAGAATAAAGTGAAAGAGCGCACACAGGAGTTAGAGCATAAAAATAGCGAGTTATTGGCGTTAAATAAAGAAAAAAATGGCTTGATTCATATTGTAGCGCATGATCTAAAAAGCCCACTTAATCATATTGATGGGTTAATCAATATAATTGAGCTGTCGGCATCAAATTTGGATAATGATCAACAAGATTCTATCGAACATATTAAAAAATCCACCCAATACCTCAAAAAAATGATTACTCAAATACTTGATGTAGAAGCAATCGACAAGAAACAGGTAAATATAGATCTGAATGCGGTGGATATATCAGATATTACTAAGCAAATTGTTAGCGAATATATGGTAGAAGCAGGCAAAAAAGAGATTAACCTGTATGTGAATATCGATAAGGCCCTGCGCTTAGAGGCAGATCCGATGATGCTACAACAAATTATTACCAATTTGCTGTCTAATGCGATTAAATTTTCGCCTAAGGGAAAAACAATACGTATTGACCTAGAAGAACAAAAAGATAAGATTGAGCTTAGCATAAAAGACGAAGGCCCTGGAATTAGCGAAGCGGATATGCAAAAGTTATTTGGAAAATTTCAACGATTAAGCGCACAACCTACTGGGGGAGAGCATTCTACGGGTTTGGGGCTGTCCATAGTTAAGAAATACACGGAAGCCTTAAATGGTCAAGTTTGGTGTGAGAGCACCGTTGGAAATGGAGCTTGCTTTAAGGTGCAGTTTAAGGCATTGCAAACGTCGTAAGTCTATTTTTATTTTTTCTTTGTTGGCTTGGGTTTTAGTGATGCAACATACTTATAACTTTGGGCAAAATAGGGAGCTAGTGTAGGAGTATCTTCAAGTAATTTAGCAGGCACTACAACATACTCTTTCATTGTACGTCCATATTGTACCATTAGTTCACTATTATATTGATCAAGAAATTGGTTTCTTTCATCATTATCCAACCGCAGACCCATGTTACCATCATTATCAATAAAAGAATACATATGCCCATTAATGGAGGTATAAGCCATTGTTTTACCTTTGCGCTCTGCCCCAGGCTGTGTGGCAATGAGTCGGTCATAGTGCTCAAGTTTATCGATGGGCGGTGTAGATTTCTTGGTCATTCTATATAAATTATTTCATCGATATTCAACGAAATTTGCAAAATACACTCAATTTTTAATTGAAATTAATCTAATTTTGCTAATTATATTCAAAATAAACACAATAATGTTTTTTCAATTTAATCAATTTACCTGAGTTCGATTCTAAAAAAGAGTTAATTGGTTAAAGTTGGAGTTGTTTTGATATTTGATGGCTGGTTTTTTTGGTAAAAAAGAATAGGCAATGAGTCCAGCAATGAGGTTTGAAAGGAAGT
>JAUIFR010000220.1 GCA_030430325.1 Bacteroidia bacterium
ATAGGTTACTTACTAGCTCTCTAAGTCGCTCTTTATCGGCCGCTGATAAAGGAATAAGCACGGGTATCGAATGATTGAAATGTGCCTGAACAGGTTGGAGGTACTCCTCAATGATTAGGTGTGCATTACTGCCTAGGGCTCCAAAGCTACTGATGCCGGCTAGTCTTGGTTTACCATTAGGTGAAGGCCAATTTTCTAGTTTTTGCTGCACCACAAAAGGGCTGTTCTCAAAATCAATTTCTGGATTTAGTTTCTCGCTATGCAAGCTAGGTACCAATTGCTGATGCTTGAGCTGAAGGACTAATTTGGTAAGTCCTGAAATGCCCGCAGCCGCTTCTGCATGCCCAATATTACTTTTTACTGAACCAATTCTGCAAAAATGATTCAAATTACTAGCAAATGCCTTCTTAAGGCCAGCAATTTCGATCGGGTCTCCCAAACTCGTACCCGTACCATGTGCTTCGATATAACTGATCTGCTCAGGTGTGATGCCTGCCTTTTCGATGGCCTCCCTGATTACCAAAGACTGGGCTTTGATATTCGGCACGGTATATCCATTGGCTCTGCCCCCATGGTTTACACTGCTGGCCTTGATCACCCCATAAATATGATCTCCATCGGTCTGCGCTTTTGACAAAGGTTTCAGCAAAACCGCTCCGACTCCTTCGGAAGGGACGTATCCTTCCCCTCCTTCTCCAAAACTTTCACAGCGCCCTTTGCCCGATAAAAACGATTTACCGCTCATGAGAATGTATTTATTCGGATGCAGGCTCAAGTTCACCCCACCAGCCAAAGCCTGCTCACAATCACCTTGTAAAATGGCCTGGCACGCTAGATGTATGGCGCTTAATGAAGAAGAACAAGCCGTATCCACAGCCATACTGGGTCCGTTAAAATTACAGAAATAAGACACGCGGTTGGCAATGCTCACACTAAAGTTGGGCAGGGCCATAGGTTTTCCTTTTAAGGTGTTTTCTGCCCCAAATAGCTGATATTCTTCATACATAAACCCTACAAATACGCCTACATTGCCTGGTTTATTTAGGGAACTTGGATCAAAACCCGCGTCTTCGAGTGTTTTCCAAGCTGTCATGAGGAATAATCGTTCCTGAGGATCGATCATGACGGCTTCTTTAGGAATAATATTAAAAAATAGAGGATCAAACTCATCGATACCTTCAAGAAACCCACCCCACTTGCAGTTCGTAAAGCCCAATTTACCATTGACAGTTGGGTCATAATAAGGCGTAATATCCCATCTTTCTTTGGGTATTTCGGTTATCGCATCTTTTCCTGCTTTCAGGTTTCCCCAAAACTCCTGTATGTTATTGGCTCCCGGATATTGGCCCGAAAGGCCAATTATGGCAATATCTTTTTCTGGTGTGGCATTTATTTTTGGTGCTACACTAAATTTTGTAGGATGTGGGCTGGGATTAACTTTAGAGAGGTTAGTTGGCTTAGGTTGTATAGCCGTGTTTTCTATTGTTTTCATTGGAGCGGCCTGCTCATCCAACATAAAACTTAATTTCTCTTGATGTTCTCGAATTAAATAATCGGCAAGTTCATGAATGGTTTGGTATTCAAAAAATATGGTTAAGGGAAATTTACCCACAACTTTTTCAAAACGTTGACTAATTTTACTCACCATGATCGAATCAAAGCCATACTCTGAAAGGCTGGTATGGACATCTATTCGTTCGATTGGTATTTTTAACTCTTCCGAAAAAATGGTTTTAATAAAATGACTTACTTTTGAATGAACATCATCTGTTTCTGATGCAATTTGAATATTTTTTGCAAAATTTATTGAATTAGGATTCAAATTTGGTCCTTTTAGCATGCGCTGGCTAATTTTGGACTCATTTCCATAAATCACCAACCCATGGCTTTTTTTCTCGGAAAAGAAGTGATTCCATGCTTCCAAACCGCTAGTAAATGGCATGGGTAGCATCCCCATAGACTGCTTGTACCAGGCCTCTATTTCCTTACTTAATGAAACACCTGAATCAGCCCAGTATGGCCAATTTATACTGACAGATAGTCCCTGCCTGCTCCCCTGATCTACTAATAGTTGTCGCTTTATTACAAAACTGTCCAAATACCTATTGGCTGCACTATAGGCAGAGGTTCCAAATCCTCCTAGTATGCCCGAAATGGAAGAAAAACAGAGGAAAAAGTCTAAAGCTTCCAATTTAGTAGCTTCATCCAGGTTTTGAACCCCTGTTAATTTAGGGGACAAAATTTGTGCGATATGCTCTTGATCAGCGTCTTCAATAGACATATTTTCCATGATACCAGCCGCATGAATAATGCCATCTATGCCACCAAGTTCATGCTTAATTTTGGCGATCAATTCTTGAAGGGCCGATAAATTAGTCACATCACAAGTGTAATAATGAACGTTTCCAAATGCTTCCAATTGCATTTTTTTCTCTTCTGACAGATCAGAAAAGTCCGAACGCCCAATAAGGACGGTGTGAGAAGAAGAGTTAGAAGAAATATAATCAGCAAATGCTAAGCCTAAACCACCCATCCCACCAGTAATCAGGTATATGCCATTTTCTTTAAGCCAAGTATTTGTTGAATGAGTCGACTTAACTTCTTCTTTTTCCAGTTTTAAAACCTGCCGATGATCGGAATGATATCGAACCACTTCTCCAGAAGCTGATCGCTCAAAAGTGATGATTTCTTCAAGCCTATTTTCATCCGTAATGATCGAATTAGGAAACCCGATCACTTTACCACTAAATGAAGGATGTTCAAGGCTAAGAGAACGGAATAATCCCGTGATAAATTGGTAATCAACTAACTCACTATCTTCACACAATAAACAAAATTGACTAGAGGATTGATGTTTAATGGTTTGCTGAACATGCTCATGGATCTGCTGATAGCAAGATATGGCTTCTTTTTCACTAATTTCAATATATTTTGCTAAATTAGTTGAATTTAGATCAGCAAATTGACCCACTAGAAATACCTTTTGCCTTTCTACTGCAGGAACTACATCTTCTGGACTTCCTTCCTCCACTCGCCATTCTTCCTTAAAATATACTAGCTCGGCTTTATCCTCTTCTTTTTTGGGAGATAAAGCCATAAAATCAATGATTTGCACGAGTACGTTCCCTGACTCATCCATGATATCAATATCCAACAAATCACTCAAATGATCGTTTTGATCGTTTAATTGAGAAGCGCTTGGCCGGCAATAACTATAAACTACTTCCGTTAGCGGTTGATTAAGATTAATTTCACGGGCATGAAAGGGAATGCGTAAAGTAACCGCATTGTTTTCTTCTACCTGACTGGCGATCATCACATGCAAACAAGCATCAAAGAGCCCTGGTGGCAGCCAGTAATTTTCTTGTGCATCAGGCTGCTGAATTTTCAATAGACCTAATACTTCATTTCCCTTGCTAAACGTTTGCTGAATACACTGATAGGAGGCCCCATATTGATATCCCAAGGCATTTAAACGTTCATATAGGCCTTCCTTGGACATAGTAGATGCTTCCATCGCATCTTTTAATGCCTGAATATCCACTTGCTCTGGCGCAGGTAATGCGAGTGGCGAAATTTGACTGTGAAAATGACGGATCGATGCAGAAGGATCTTCACTTGTAATTTCCACCATATTGAGTCCTTCATCACTTCTAAACGCGAGCTGAATGGATTTTTTTTCATCTTCTATCACGATAGGCTGCTCCCAGTACACTTCTTGTAACTGAACAGATTGATGACTACTCGACATGGCATAGGCTGCAAAGGCCATTTCTAAATAAGCCACGCCAGGTAGCATTTTTTTACCCAAAATCACATGATCTTCAAAAACCCTTTCATGGCCCGAAAATTCACTGGCGAACTGCTGCTGCTCAAATGTGGATGAATTTGAATGAAGCAGGGGATGAAGTTTGGATAAAGAATGACTCATCACTACCTCATCTTCTTCCTTCCAATAGCGCTCTTTGGCAAAGGGATAAGTGGGTATATGAATCTTTTTCAGTTTATGTTCAGGATAAAGTAAATCCCAAGCCAATTCCACACCTTTTACCCAAAGTTGGGCCAAGGCAGGAATTTCTTGATCGCGAATAGCCGTTTGAATATAGGATTTCCCGGCATTGCCTTGAAGAATAAAATCAGTGTAATTTGATTTCGTATTTCCTAAAAATAATGCCTTATTATTACTATTTTCATAATTTTTAAGCTCATTTATTACATTATTTATATTTTCAGCAACAAAAGCCAACCGCTCTGGCATCGCTTCTCGACCCACTTGAAGCGTATAAGCAAGATCATATAGGTTGACGGACTTGTTATCCTCCAAATAACTCTTTATGTTTTGAACCTGTTCTTTAAGCCGAGATGAATCTTTAGCAGATAACACTATCAGCGCTGGTTGCTCACTTTGATATGCTTCAATGATATGCTGAGGTACTTGCACATACTCTTCAATCACCATGTGGGCATTGGTTCCACTAAACCCAAAACTACTTACAGCTGCTCGCCGCGGATGTCTAGCGTCACTTTTCCAATCTTCCAGCTTCTCTTGAATTTTAAAAGGGCTATGCTGGAGATCCAGCATGGTATTAGGCGATTGATAGTTAATGGTTGGAGGCAATTGCTGATGCCGCATAGCAAGTAGCACCTTGATCACCCCTGCAACCCCTGCTGCCGCCAATGTATGACCAATATTACTTTTTACGCTTCCGAGCCCACAAAACTGTTTTTGCTCGGTATAGGATTCAAAAGTGGACTTCAATGCTTCAAATTCGATCGGATCACCTAAATGTGTGCCTGTACCATGGGCTTCCACATAGGAAATCGTCGCTGGATGAATATCGAATTGATCATAAACTGCTTTTTCTAAGCTGCTTTGGGAAAGAACACTCGGGGCCGTAATGCCATTAGTAGTGCCATCTTGATTAATCTTGCTCCCTTTGATCACGCCATATATTGGATCCCCGTCTCGCTGGGCGTCAGCAAGTCGCTTCATGAGCAGTACCCCTACTCCTTCACCTGGCACAAATCCATTGGCTCTCTGATCGAACGTATAGCACTTGCCATCAGGAGATAACATACCTGCCTTACTTGTGAGTTTATAAAAAAGTGGCGTATTCATAATAGTTACTCCCCCGCAAAGCGCCAGATCCGTATCCTTACGCCATAGTTGTGTGCACCCCATATTGATGGCCACAAGTGAGCTTGAACAGGCCGTATCGATCGCTATGGCCGGACCTTTTAAGTTCAAATAATACGAAATGCGCGAAGCAAGTATGGAGCTGGCATTACCCATAAAGGCAGAAGCCTCAATTTGAGTAGGATTTTGTGCATAATCAGAGCTGCCTACCCCTACATAAACGCCACAATTGCTGTCTGATAACGTTTTGGGATTAATGGCAGCGTCTTCGATGGCCTTCCAGCAATGTTGTAAAAATAAGCGTTGCTGCGGGTCCATGAGCTGTGCATCATGCCCTGAAATTTGAAAAAATAATGGGTCAAACTGATCTATTCCCCTTAAAAAACTTCCCCATTTGCTGTAAGTCTTATTATGGGCTGTTTTATCTGGATTAAAATGCTGCTGCACATCCCAGCGTGAGGCGGGAACCTCTTCAATAAGGCTTTTACCCGCTTTTAATACGTCCCAAAATTCTTCGAGGTTACTTGCCGTCCCAAATTGCCCGCTCATACCAATAATGGCAATATCTTCCTTTTGAGTCGATTCGTTGTTTGGCACGCTTCTTGTATTTATTTCAGTAAATGAAGTGTTAACTGAAATTGTTGGGGCCACCTGATCGGGCAAATCCAGAGAATTTGACTGAGCAGAAGATAATGTTGCTTCAGGCTTATTAATTTCTGGATAAGTTTCCGCTATGTATACAGCTAATGAGCTGATATTAGGATAATTAAAGATATCGGTGGGTTGAAGGGAAATATGGAGCGTTTCATTCACATCTTTAATGAGCATTTGACCAAGGATCGAATCAAATCCATAATCGGAAAACTGTTCGTCTACCGCTAGCTCTTCTTTTGGTAATTTAAGTGTAGCAGCAGCAATCTCAATCAATTGATTTTGAATGTATTGCACATCTTCTGTGTGATTAGATTTAGTAATAGTGCCTGTTTCCTTTTGGTTAGATAATGAATCAAAAATGCTATTATTTTTTGGTTCAGTGGATGATACTTGCATCACGCCATTGCTTTGCGCCAAGATGATTTGCTGGGCCAATTGCTGATGTTGAGGATAAAATTTTGCCTTTGTAAAGCCTGTTTCTGCCAGGACTTGCTTCCAATTTTCTGCTGCTATTCCTGGATTACCCGTTATTCTTATTTCTTCATCATCGTAATTCCACCAACCGTCTAACAATCCAAAAGTAAGTGTTGTAAAAAGGTTTTTTTGAGCAATTTCATTGAGTAGCAATAGACCATTTTCCTTTAAAGTGGCCTTGATATGCTGTAAACTTTGATGAATATTTTTAGTAGCATGCACTACATTGGCCCCAATGACCATATCAAACGCTCCAATAGGAATTT
>JAUIFR010000221.1 GCA_030430325.1 Bacteroidia bacterium
TCTTGGGCAATAGCAATATTTTGGATTATAAATACTATAACCACATACAATGCATGCGCTTTTTTTAACTGAAAACTACTATTTTTCAAAAATTATGCTTCTAATTTCTCCTTCAGCAATTTGCTTGTTGCTTTTGGGTCGGCCTTACCTCGTGATTTTTTCATAACCTCACCCATAAATAATCCAATTAAATTTTTTCTACCAGATTTATATTCCGCCACTTTATCAGGGTATTGTTCCAATACTTCTTCAATTAAAGGCAAAATCATGCCAAGATCACTTTCTTGCAATAAATTGAGTTGCTTTGCCAACTCAATTGGCTGCATTTGAGGGTTATTAATTAACTCAGGAAAAAGTTTTTGAGCTGCCGCTGAAAAACTCATTTTACCCTCATCAATTATAGCTATTACTTTAGTAATCTGCTTTGGTGAAAGCGGGAAATCCTTAATATGCAGCGTTAGCTCATTTAGATACGATTTAATCGGCCCCATCATCCAATTGGATGCAGCCTTATAATTACTCGTATTCTTACACATTTCCTCAAAGTATAGCGCAATTTCTTTAGTGTCTGTTAAAACCTGAGCATCATATGTTGGTAATCCAAATTCTTGGGTAAACTGCCTAAACAATTGCTGCGGAAGACTCGGCATTTCTGCTTTTATTTGATTGATCCATTCCTCATTTATATGAAGAGGCGCAATATCCGGTTCTGGAAAATACCTATAATCATTGAGGTCCTCCTTGGTACGCATACTATGAGTAACCCCTGCAATTGCATCAAAGGTCCTTGTTTCCGAAACTATCGTTTCTCCCTTTTCAACCAACATGATCTGGCGCTCAATTTCAAATTCGATAGCTCTTTGCACATTCCGAATAGAATTCATGTTTTTTACTTCCACTTTATTTCCAAAAGTATCTGAACCCTTTGGCATAACCGAAATATTGGCATCACACCGCAGTGAACCCTCTTCCATATTACCATCACAAATCGCCAAATACCTTACCAGTTTTCTAATTTCTGTTAATAAAGCATATGCTTGCTCTGAACTTCTAATATCAGGCTCGGTTACTACCTCAATAAGGGGTACCCCAGCGCGATTAAAATCAACAAGTGTATCTTTTTCATGATCCAAATGTATTGATTTACCGGCATCTTCTTCAAGGTGAATTCGTGTAAGTCGTATACTATGTTGCGAACCATCCTTAAGCATGATATCTACCGAGCCATCCATACACAGAGGCGTCTTATCCTGACTAATTTGGTAGCCTTTTGGCAAATCCGGATAGAAATAATTTTTACGAGCAAAATAATTATGCCTTGAAATAGCACACCCACAAGCTAGGCCCATCTTAATGCCATACTCGATCGCCTTACGGTTTACCATTGGCAAGGTACCTGGGTGCCCAAGTGTAATGACACCAATATTTGTATTGGGCAAGCTCCCATATTGGTTTTGATCCGTACAATACATTTTACTATTGGTAAGAAGTTGTGCATGTACTTCCAATCCAACTACAGGTGTATATTTATTTAATAATTCTTTTGTCAACATAATTGCATTTATAAACGGTACAAAGATACATATTTTGAATCAAATGGGTTACAATTTGATCTGTAAACATGATAATTTCGATTTTTATTGCCAAAATGTAGCTATTGACTTAAAAACTCCAATCGCAGTAGGTTCAAAACGGCTTTAGCAGTCAATGGAATATTTTTTGCCCGATCATCGGTTAGTTGAAGTTTTTTACTTTTTATCTTGTTACCCATGGCACAAGCAATCCAAATGGTACCCACCGGCTTTTGAGGGCTTCCTCCACTCGGGCCAGCTACTCCACTTGTGGCAAGCCCAATATCGCTTCCAAATTTTATTTTGACTTGATTGGCCATTTCTTCTACTGTTTCGGCACTAACTGCGCCATGGTTGGCGATAGTTGCTTCACTTACACCAAGCTTTTGTATTTTTATTTCATTTTGATATGCAATAATACTACCCAAAAAATACCTAGAGCAACCAGGCACTGAGGTAATCAAATGGGATAAATACCCACCCGTACAGCTCTCTGCCATAGTAATGGTGAGATTATTATGGGCTAAATACTTTCCAATTACGCACTCAAGACTCTCGTTATCAACACTATATACCACATCACCCAATAATTCAACCAATTCCTGTACTTTATTATGTGCCTCCATAGCAAGCTGCTCTTGCGCACTTCCAATCAATGAAAGCCGAAGCTGCACCTCTCCCAGACCGGGCAAATAGGCTAACTTTATATGGACAGGTAATTTAAGTTCCCAATCATGTATAATCGCAGCAATTTGACTTTCTCCAACACCATAAGTATTAATATGTTTATGTAAAATTATCGGAAGCCTAAAGCTTGATTTTATCTTATTGAATCCAACTTCAGCCATAATATGCCTCATTTCATACGGAACTCCTGGTAGAGAAATAATCACGGTGTTATTGCTTTCAAACCACATACCAGACGCCGTCCCTACATTATTTTGGAGTAAAACTGCGTTTTCAGGGAGTTCGACTTGCTTAATATGAGATGGTTTTAATGATCTCCCACGCTTTTGTAACATCGCCTTAATATGACTTAGTGCCATCTGATTGAGCACCAGCTTTACCCCAAAGTATTTGGCCAGGCATTTCACCGTTTTATCATCTTTTGTAGGGCCAAGCCCTCCAGTTATAATTACAATATCAGCACCTTCAACACTAACCGATAGGGCATCCAACATTTGTTGCTCTTGATCTGGTAGGGTTATCCTTTTTTTGATTGAAACACCTAATTTATCAAGCTCCTGGCTAAGCCAATGTGCATTTGTATCGAGAGTTTGCCCAATTAGTAACTCATCACCAACACTCAAAATAATTGCTTCTATTTTCATATCTTGAAATTGAGTTTTAGGCTTTATCCCATCTCAAAAAACCGATCAAATAAATAGCCCATGCATTCAAAATAACCAAAAAAACGGTATAAGATCTAATGCTTATTTCAATTTTCTTTCGAAAAAGTAGCTGAATATTTGTTCGTCGGGTATTTAGGATAAAGTATTTAAGAAAATATTATGAGCCATTACTATGTTAAATAGTAAAATTATAATTATTAATTACACAAATAATTACAAACAATAACGCAAGAGAGCGGTACAACACTAGTCTAAAAAATTTATTTTAACTAATAAATAGAGCTTTATGTATGATCAATAACATAAATCTGATAAATTTTAAATTAAATTATGTGTAATTATTTATTATAATTATAAATAAATCATTCTGCAACTGCTAAAGTACTTATACTTAATTCACTGGACCCAGCTCGCAAGAGTTCCTGCATACAAGCCTCTAGTGTTGCGCCACTTGTAATTACGTCATCTACTAATAATATTCTTTTAGCTTCTATGAGTTTGGGCCTAACAACATGAAAAATACTTTTTACATTGTCCCAGCGATCAAAACGATTTTTTTGCGTTTGAGTAGTTGTATTTATAGTTCTTTCTATAGCATCACTAATTACTGGTAACTGTAAGACTTGGCTTAGCCCTTTAGCAAAATACACGCTTTGATTGTAGCCGCGCCACTTTTGCTTAAGTGCATGTAATGGAATAGGAATAATGCAATCAAATTGATGTTGATAGCCAGATTCGCCTAATTCAGCTCCATACCACTGCCCAATTAGTTGCCCTATTTCGGGTACATTTTTATACTTCAACAAATGTAGAACTTGCTGTGTAATATTTTTTTTAAAAAAATATAAATAAGAAAAAGCAAAACTAGGCCTCAAGCCTACAAATCGCTCAAAAATAGGGTTTTTTACGCGCATATGATAGTTTGTTTTGGGGAGTCTCAAATGGCAGCTGATGCAAATGTATTCTTCGCTGTTGCTGAGCGATTGGTGGCATAAATAACAATAAGACGGGAGGAATAATCGCGTAAAATCTTCTATAAGTTGGAAATTCATCATGATTTCTTTTAATAAACGTTTTTTTATGAAAATTTTGAGTCTAACAGCACTCAATTTGTGTAATAATTCAATATTTTTTTATATAAAATTCAGCAATGTGTTATATTTGGCATCTTTTTTGTTTGATGATTCTAAAATAGATCAATAAATGGCAAAGCGCTATTCAAAATATATAGGACTTATACACTTATTGGGTGATGGCTTACTCATCAACATGGCTTTTGTTTTGGCCTATTGGCTTAAGTTTGATGAATTAACATCGTTATTTGCACCAATATATATCAACTTATTCCTGTATTTTTCGGCGGCTTGGTTTTTACTTGTCTTACTGTTTAAACCATATAAAATTAGTCGAATAACTCGGGTAGCCAAAGTCATTCGAAATGGGTATTTTTTGATATCATTGCACATATTGTCGGTGCTATCCTTTATATTATTGACCAAATCGTATCAATACTCAAGGGAGCACCTATTAATTACATATGCACTCTTTGGTTTTTTTCTATTTGTATGGCGTACAAGCCTTATATATTTATTACGAATATACCGAAAAAAAGGTTTCAATTCGCGTTATGTAGTTGTGATTGGCTATGGTAAATCAGGGCTTGAGCTACGTAAATTTTTCAGATTACATCCTGAGTATGGCTTCCATATGTTAGGTTTTTTTGATGATAAGCACGAAAATGACCTTGTGATTGGCAAGGTAAGTGATTTGAAAGCGTTTGTGAAAGAGCATGAAGTGCATGAGGTATATTGCTATTTGCCTAAACTCAGTGGCAATACCATAAAAGAAATGATCGATTTTGGCGAGCAGCATCTCATTAAAGTGAAGTTAATTCCGAACTTCAATGCCATTACCAATATGAGTTATGAGCTGCAGCACTACGATCAAATTCCAGTATTAAGTGTTACACCAACACCTTTAGATGAATATAAAAACCAACTAGTAAAACGAACATTTGACGTAGCCTTTTCGCTATTCGTCATTGTGTTTATACTAAGCTGGATGATACCAATACTTGCTTTATTAGTGAAGGTCAGCTCACCTGGCCCCGTCTTTTTCAAGCAAAAAAGAACGGGGAAAGACAATTTACCCTTTTGGTGTTATAAGTTTAGATCAATGTATGTCAATCAAGATGCTGACTCAAGGCAAGCTACCAAAAAAGACTGCCGGATCACACCGATTGGGGCTATTTTAAGGAAGACAAGTTTGGATGAGCTCCCTCAGTTTTTTAATGTATTGCAAGGAGATATGTCCGTAGTTGGCCCGCGCCCACATATGCTGAAGCATACTGAAGAATATGCCAAAAGTATTGAAAAGTTTATGTCTAGGCATTTTGTAAAGCCTGGTATTACTGGTTTGGCGCAGGCAAAGGGCTACCGAGGTGAAACAAAGTCAATGAATTTAATGAAAAATAGAATTCGGTTGGATCGATTTTATATTCGAAATTGGTCTATCTTACTTGACTTTAAAATCATATTACTTACTGTACTTGCCTTGATTGAAGGCGATGAAAAAGCATATTAAGTGCACGTTGCACATGTATCACCTATAAATTTTTAGTTGTGCTTATATTTCGAAGTATTATTCTTTTTTGTTTTTTATATGTAAGCGCATCGGTCTCTGCACAAAAAGATATGCCTCTTTATATCCATGCTGGAGCTAGCATGCAATCCTATATGGGTGATTTAGGTACATTTAAGCAATGGTCTAGTGGGTTGCACTTGGGCATACATCTACGAAACGGAAAAAAAATCAATGGTGGTGTAAACTTTGCTTATGGTGCCATTGTAGGTGATCAATTGGACTACCAATCAGAAGTTCCTGGAGCCACGCCAAATACACATTTTAACACAACACTATTTACGGCCCAATTTAATTTAAGGTATAATTTCTTGAAGTGGAAAAATCTACAATTATATATAAGCCAAGGAATAGGAATCATCCGATTTGAACCTAAAAATCAATTTGGAGAAAAATTATTGGATCAATTCGACACTCGGGCTGCTAACGAAACCTATTCGAATATTGCTGCTATGTTACCAACACAGCTAGGAGCCTATTGGCGCTTGCCCAATGAATTAACTTTAGGTTTACAAGCTGGCCTTTCAAATACATTAACAGACTACCTTGACAATATTTCCCAGTGGGGCTCAAGCAACAATGATAATATTTTTCAAGTGAAATTCATGGTGCAAGTTCCGATTACTTTGAAGTTATAGGTTTCATTTTTTCATTATTTATCCCAACAAAACACTGACCATTAGCATATTAAACATTATTTACACTTAATTAGATTCAAAAAAATTAACCCGCATTATTCATCACAGTATCGTAATGAGAGTCAAATGTCCAATAAAATCAAGGGTTTTGGATTTTCAGCATAGCAGCGCTATGGTGGAAATTCAAGAATTCGTAAATGCTTGATTTTGAAGGAATTTTGGGTTGAAATAGATAG
>JAUIFR010000005.1 GCA_030430325.1 Bacteroidia bacterium
GCAGTACCTTTATTAATTCTTCAAATGAAGTTGTGGGCAACATTTACTTATTTTCTACATCGATCACGGATTATTTTAGTTTAAAGGAAGAAAATTTACGTTTGGCCCAAGAAAATGCAAAGCTTAAGGCAAGGATGGTAACGGGTTCAACCCCATTAGGCAAATTGAACGCTTCCTTTTCGGTACAACAATATGATATCCAATCAGCACGAGTGGTTAATAATTCTGTGTGGTATACTAACAACTATATTACGATTAATAAAGGAAAAAATTCTGGTGTAAAACCTGGGATGGGTGTGATTTGTCCAGATGGTGTTGTTGGAACAGTAAAGGCCGTTTCAAATAACTTTGCTACGATCTATTCCGTATTGCATGTTGGGGGTGTAATTTCATCACAAATAAAGAAAAGTGGATTGTTAGGTGGCGTTAAATGGAATGGGAAAGATAAGCGCTTTGCTAAATTGCATTATATTCCCTTGCATGCCAAGATAAACAAGGGTGATACCATTGTGACCTCAGGGTATAACGCTGTTTACCCACCCAATACATTAATTGGCACAATCGAATCGGTTGATCAAGGTACTGATCCTAATTTTTATGATATTAAAGTGGAATTAAGCACTGATTTTCAAAAGCTAAACCATGTATATGTCATTATGAATAAGCATAAAGAAGAAATCGATTCGTTAGAATTAACTAATAATATCTATGGGTAGATCAATTGTTTCATATTCTGTATTTTCGGTTTTCATTATTGCTTTACAAGTTTTATTCCTCAAAAACTTTATCCTATTTAATTATATATTTTGCTTTGTATACATTTATATTATTTTATTTGCCCCCTCTGATGTCAAGCCTATTAGTTTAATGGTCGTCTCCTTCTTAATAGGTGTCGTAATTGATTTTTTTTATGACACATCTGGCATACATGCCTTTGCTTGTGTGTTTACTGCATTTTTTAAGCCATTTGCAGAGCGGATTGCCCTAGCTAAAGATATGCGATCCATTCATATTTCACAGGTTGGAATAAAAAATTTTAGTACTTATGCGTTTCCATTATTGCTCGTACATATTGGGCTTCTCTTATTTATAGAGGCGGGGTCGACTTCTCTTATTTGGATAACTTCCTATAAAGTCATTTTGAGCACGGCACTTACCTTTATTATCATTACTGCAGTGCAATTCCTCGTTTCACCATCGCGTAATGCAGTATGAACAACCAACGAAAATATATAATAGGGGCCATATTTCTTGGAATTGGAATAATTTATATCATTAGGTTATTGTACATACAAGTTCTTGACCCAAGCTATCAACTTACAGCCGAAAAATTAAGTCTGCGCCCCATTGTGCAATATCCGTTTAGGGGGCTCATTTATGATCGAAATGACTCTATGTTGGTCTTCAATCAGCCCATTTTTGACTTGAAGGTAATCCCCAGGGAGGTCAAACTTAAGGATACGCTCGCATTTTGTCATTCATTTGGCATCACATTAGAAGAGTTTGATGAAAGATTAAATGCTGCTAAGGAGTACTCCAGGTTTAAGCCGTCCGTATTCCTCAAGCAATTATCAAATATCGAGGTGGCTCAAGTGCAAGATAAGTTGATTAATTTTGATGGGTTCTATTTGGAGGCGCGAACCATTCGAAACTATGAACATAGCTCGGCAGCGAATTTATTAGGATATATTGCAGAGATCAGCCCGTACGAATTAGAGCAGGACACAATAGATTACTACAAAACAGGTGATTATATTGGAAAAAGCGGCATAGAAGCCAGTTATGAAAAGTTACTTCGGGGCAAACGAGGTGTTAAATATAAAATTGTGGACTCGAAGGGGGTCGAGAAGGGGGACTTTCAGGGAGGTAAATTTGACACGTTGGCCATTTCTGGTAAAAATATTCAGCTTACCATCGATATTGACTTGCAAAAATACGCAGAGTCATTAATGAGTGGAAAATCGGGAAGTGTGGTAGCTATTGAGCCCAAAACAGGTGAGATTTTAACCATGGTGTCAAGTCCAACTTATGATCCTAAGCTCTTAACTGGTAAAAAATATAGTAAAAATTATTTAGCGCTGCAAAAAGATAGTTTACATCCACTATTTAATAGGCCCATTATGGCGGATGTTTATCCTCCAGGGTCAATTTTTAAGTTATTGCAGGGGCTTATTGCGTTGCAAGAGGAGGTGATCATACCTGAAACTCGATTTACATGTAATCGAAATTTAATTGCTTGCCATGGCCCACATTCATATGAAGACTTACGTGGTGCCATAAAAGTGTCTTGTAATCCCTATTTTTATAATACATTTAGGCGAATAGTAAATCAAAATAAAAGTGATAATAGGTTTAAAGACACAGAGTTAGGTTTGAAGATTTGGGGAAATTACCTTTACTCTTTTGGGCTTGGAACAAAACTTAAGCTTGATATTTTTGGTGTAAAATCAGGAATAGTGCCCAGTGTGAAGTTTTATGATCGAATATACGGCAAGGGGCGCTGGAAGTTTTCCACCATTTATTCGCTGAGCATTGGGCAAGGTGAGTTGGGTATATCGCCTATTCAGATGGCAAATTTTGGCTCCATCATAGCTAATAAAGGTTATTTTATAACACCACATTTTATAAAAAAGATTGATAGTACGAAGCATTCCATTGCTTTATATAAGGAAAAACAATATTGCTTAGTGGATTCTTCACATTTTGGCACCGTAATTAATGCAATGGAAGATGTTGTAAATTACGGTACGGGTTTTAGAGCAAAAGTTGATAGCATTGCCGTTTGTGGTAAAACAGGAACTTCACAAAACCCACATGGGGAGGATCACTCTGTTTTTATAGCGTTTGCACCAAAAGAAAACCCTAAAATTGTAGTTTCTGTATATGTTGAGAATGCAGGCCAAGGTGCTCGTGCTGCAGCATCTATTGCGGGTTTGGTAATCGAAAAATATCTAACAGGCAAGATTAAGCGTAAGCATATTGAAGATTATGCACTAAAAGGGAAATTTATCTATTGAGAAAAGAAGGAAACATATTAAACCAGATTGATTGGGTCGCCATAATAGTTTATTTATTGCTAGCAGTGGCTGGTTGGCTGAATATTTATGCGGCTGAATATAACGAACTTGCCATTCATAGTCCTTTTGACATTGCCCATTCGGCTGGGCGGCAATTTTTGTGGATTTTATGCTCATTTGGACTTATTATCGTCATTATTATCATTGATTTTCGGTTTTATGAGCCATCCTCTTTTTTGTTTTATGGGCTCGTCATGCTGATGCTAGTGGCCGTTCTATTTATAGGTCAAGAGATTGCAGGCTCACGGTCTTGGTTTGGGGTGGGCAGTTTTAGGATTCAGCCTTCTGAGTTTGCTAAATTTGCCACTTCATTAGCTGTAGCCAGGTATTTGGCTATAAATAATAAATTTAGAAAGTTAGAAGTAAAAATTGGCACTGGTGCCATTATTCTAATTCCGGTGGCCCTTATAATTTTGCAAGGTGATACAGGTACTGCCCTTATATTCAGCGCATTTATATTGGTTTTGTTTAGAGAAGGGTTATCAGGTTGGATTTTAGTTGTTGGCTTTTTAGCAATTATAATTTTTATACTAACCCTAATGGTGGATAAGTATTACTTAATTGCGGCCATTTCACTTTCTGCGGTCGCCATTATATATTTTATTCGGAAAAATATTAAGCGAATTGGCATGACAATTGCTATTACTTTGGTAGTAATTGGCACCGTGCTAAGTGTAGATTATTTTTTTACAAATGTCTTAAAGCCCCATCAACAAAATAGAATAAAGGCTTTTATTGACCCAGAAGCAGACCCAAAGGGCTATGGCTATAATGTTATTCAATCTAAGATTGCGATAGGTTCTGGGGGATTTTATGGCAAAGGGTATCTGCAAGGTACACAAACCAAAGGTGATTTCGTGCCTGAGCAGACTACCGATTTTATCTTCTGCACGATAGGTGAAGAGCATGGCTGGTTGGGTAGCTTATTTGTGATCAGCCTGTATGTAACACTCATGCTGAGGTTGGTATTTCTGGCAGAACGTCAAAAATCCACTTTTTCGAGAGTTTATGGATACAGCGTGGCCTGTATTTTGTTCATTCACTTTTTAGTTAATATTGGCATGACAACGGGGTTATTTCCAGTAATTGGTATTCCACTTCCGTTTTTTAGCTATGGTGGGTCATCATTATGGGGTTTTACGATTCTATTATTTATTTTCTTAAAACTTGATGCACATAGGATGCAAGTACTTGAGCGCAATTAAAATGAGGTTATTTCTTTTAATATTAATGGGTATGGTGCTGGTTGGTTGTAACAAACCAGAATCATTTGATTGCATCAAATCATACGGAACAGTAGTTAATGAGCAGGTAATACTTGACACTGTAAAGCAAATTCATCTCTTCGATGGGGTTGACATCTATTTGCAAAGCGGTGAACAGCAAAAAATCGTAAAGATTGGAGGAAAAAATGTCTTACCAAAGGTTTTATTAACTTATGATAATGGCGTGCTTACCATTGAAAATAAAAATTCGTGCAATTGGGTGAGGGGATATAAGCAACCAACATTATTGCTTCAAGTACCACACCTTTCCTATATTTTGCATAAAGGCTATGGGAGGATTACTTCCATGGATACCCTAAAAAACAATATAATGGGCATTAATGTGAAGGATGGCGTGGGAGATATTGATCTTACTGTGTCAAATACTAATACAACTATAGTTTCAAACAGTAACTCAAATATTACTTTTCGGGGTAGCACAAATAAGCTTAATGTTGGATATTATTACGATGTTGGAAAATTTAATGGGCAAGATCTAATAGCTAAAAATGTGACGATAACACATTTGGGTACAAATAGTATAATAGTGCATGCTACACATAAAATTTCAGGCTCTATTCAAGGTAGAGGAGATTTGTATGTGTATGGCCAACCCCTCGAAATAGATATTGACTTAGTTGGTAGTGGTCAATTGATTTCACTATAATTAATAATTAGTATTGATATTCTCGCATAGTTTTATTAATTTTTAGTGTTGATAGTTTATGTTTTTATGATCAAAATTACATGAAAATTTAAACAAAAAAAATAAAATATTTTGCAAATTGAAAATTATTTAGTTTTTTTGTAGTAAATATATGTTGTTAGATGCCTTTATTAAGTACTTAACATTTGAAAAAAGATATAGTCCTCACACCATTAAGTCTTACCATGATGATATTAAGGGGTTTATGCAGTTTTTGGAAGTGGAGTTTGAGCAAAATGATTTAAGTGATGTTAAGCACCATCATGCAAGGGCTTGGTTAATTCAGCTTATGGACTCAGGTTTGAAACCAAAAAGTATTAATCGTAAAATGGGATCATTACGGTCTTTTTACAAATATTTAATCGCACGAGAGCATGTAAAGACGAACCCGATTGAGAGGCTGCAAGCGCTCAAAACGGATAAGCGGCTACCGCAGTTTGTTAAAGAAACAGATATCTCCTTTTTGGACGATACGGCCAATTTTTCGGATGACTTTAACGGGCGAAGAGATAAATTACTACTAGGATTATTGTATGGTAGTGGTATTCGACTTTCGGAGCTTATTAATTTGAAGGATACAGACATAAATCTATATGAAAATACGATAAAGGTACTTGGCAAGCGCAATAAAGAGCGTATCATACCAATAAGTAGTTTGCTGGCTGGTGAGATTCGTATGTATCTTAAAGACAAAAAAGCACAACAATTTGGTAACCTTTTGCCCAATTTAATCGTTACTAATAGTGGAGGGGCATGTTATCCGATGTGGGTTTACAGAAAAATAAATCACTACCTAAAACTATATACAAGTGTGGACAAGCAGAGTCCGCATGTTTTAAGACATACGTACGCTACACACTTAGTAAATAACGGCGCTGATTTAAATGCCGTAAAAGATTTGTTAGGGCATGCAGGGTTAGCTGCCACTCAAATATATACACATAACTCGTTAGAAAAATTAAAGGCTGTGTTTAAAAAAGCACACCCTAAAGCATAAATTTAATTGTAAATTTAAAATTGTCATATTATGAAATTACAAATGCATTCCATCCGTTTTGATGCTGATCAGAAGCTGATTGATTTTATACAAAGAAAAGTTGATAAACTAGAGACTTTTTATGATCGTATAATCGATGGTGAAGTTTATATGCGTTTAGAAAAAGGAGATAACAAAAATAATAAAGTTGTAGAGATAAAACTTAATATCCCAGGGAATCAACTCTTTGCAAAGGAGCGTTGTAAAACATTCGAAGAAGCTGCCGATCTTACGGTGGAAGCACTAAGAAGGCAAATAAAGAAGTTTAAGGAAAAGCAAATGGCGCACTAAAAGTTGTTCATTGCAAGTTAAACGAATTCTGCAAAATTTGTTCATAAATGAATGAATTTTGCAGATTTTATTGAAAAATATGGTATTAATCCTTCCGGTACAGTACTTTAATTCTGTACATTTCATGATTCGTTTGGATCTCTAGGTAGTAAATCCCTTGGTTAAGCCCTCTAAAGTCGACTTTTAAACTTCTTTTCGGGATATATTCATTTGAAATGTACTTGACTTCTCTGCCCAATTGATCCATTACCCGTATTAATTCCCAATTACTCGGCAATTTATTGATATTGATATGATCCTGAGTGGGGTTTGGAAATACCTGAAAACTATAGTGTGGTGGCGTGTTTGTAATGCTTGAAATACCCATAGTTTGAGTAAGTGTATCATAGCAACCTCCTGAAAAGGACGCAATGAGCGTAACATCATATTCTCCATCATCCTGATAAGCAATAGTAGGAGATTGCTCATTTTTTACTATACCATTGCCAAAGTCCCAGGTCCAAGAATCTGCTTCACTTGAATTAGGCGTAAATTTTATATGCTCACCACTTTCTATGATATCACTAGGGCTAAAGCTAAACGCAGCGTTATTTACAAAGATATTTACGGACACGAGTTCACTTTCAATTAAATTATCAACAGAAGTTATATAAAATATGGTATCAGAATATAATGGCTCAGTGCTTAGTAATGATCCCCTACTAACTATAGTTGATTTATTTTCATCAGCATAAAAGTTAAAATAATGCCCACCTTGTGGCTGAATGACTGCCGAACTACCTGCGCATATTGTAATATCTGAAATGCTCGGGCTACTCGATTCTTTAAACTCAATATGTTGCACCAAAGTGTCCTTACAAGCAAAGCTGTTGCTTACTACAAGCATGATTTCCATATCAGTATTGCTTGTGAATATTAATGATGGGTGCTCTTCAGTGCTAAATAATTGCCCATTTTGGTACCAACTTGATTCACTAAAGCCGGTACTTGAGTTGACAAACTTAATGGCATTACTCGCTAAGTTAAGTGTATCAATATGGTATTGAAATTCAGCAGTTAGAGGGTGTAATCGAATACTTACTTCATTTCCTAAACTTTCATAGGTGCCACCTATGTTTGTTACATAAAATATGGTGTCACTAACAATTGGCCCTGAAACAAATCGATCACCTGTGTATAACAATTGGCTTAAGTTTTGTTTGGCATACACTTTGATTTGATCTGTATTTGAGGCAGTTAACTCAATAGCATCATATTTGCAAATCGTTTGGTCATCAATTATAGGCATGAGCGAACGCTGCACTACAACGAGTTTCTTTTGCACGGCATCTTCACATCCAACATCATTTTGTACCACCATACTTATGTCGTATTCACCAACTTCTTCATATTGTGAAACGGGGTTTTGTAGGTTGCTTATAAAGTCATTGCCCAAGTCCCAATCCCATTGCACGCCATCTAAGCTTTGATCAGTAAACTGCACGCTAGTGTTGCCTGACTCATCCAAAAACAAGGTATCAGGACTGATGGTAAAGTCGGGGTTGGGGTTCTTTACATAGGCTTTAACTCGTTGAATATCCCCATCATATGACTCGTCTTTACTAATTACATAATAATATCGACTGTCATTCAGTATTGGCGTGGTGTACTCGGTACCTATTTCCAATAAATCATTTAAATCAATGTCATCATAAAACTCATAAACCTCACCTTGATGAGGGTTGATAGTTACAGTGCCACCCGAGCAAAATGCAAAGCCCCCTAAAACAGGTGGTGCCTCATAATAATCATCGTATTTTTCTATTGCTTGTGCTAATTTTGATTGTAAGCTAGCCAGGCTACTGGCCGCTATTACAACAAAGGTTATTTTTTCGGCCGATTGCGCGCCAATGGATGGTATGCTCGCCCCCATCATATGGGCTATGTCATTACCGTCGCCAAGTGTACCGGCATTTTGCTTAGCAACTCCATTTGAGCAATAAAAATATTTCTCGCTGTCTGTAAATAAATCATCTAGCTCTTGTACATTTCCATTAAAACCACCTCGATCAATCGCATAATATGAGGGTGTATGTGCCGAAATTAATGCTAAACCTGCAAATTGGTCTTGTGTATTATTACAAGCATAACCCAGCATATTTACAGCATCATAATTAGCTTTATTTTTTGTATAATCACCTATGTCCCAGTCTGCAAACAAAGCCACCTCAACGTCATTTACTGGGTTGTCAGTTGTATTTATTACCCTGTATTCAACAACCATGAAGTCATTATCACTAATATCATCCCAAGCCAAAATACGCTGTTCTACTTTAATTCCAATATTATTTTGGAGCTCTGGGTTTTCGATAAATACGGACCTTGCATCAAGGTCTGCCTCAGAATTACCATAAAGCTTTAGGCTTTCCTCACTGATAAAATCTGCATTATGTGTATTGCTACCAAAAGTAATAATGGCATTGTCAGATACATTATTTTCTGAATTCGTGATGATAAGACCTGCACTAGACAAAATCGTTTCATTTTTATAAGAAATACCAGTACTTAGGCCTAGATTTCCTACGGAATTAAAGTCCATACTGAGATCACCAGCTGTTAGGATAAGCTGATCACTTGTAGTGCGTATTTCAAAATATTCATAGTCCGAATAGTTAATGCCTTCATATCCTAATCTAATTATGATAGATGTAGACGGTGGTGTATCTTGACTTAAATAAACTAAAAATGGATCATCTTCATTCGAAGTTGACTTAAGCGTGCCCAAACTCCCAACCGTAAAGACAGAATCAATCACTTGTGCATAAGGTGAAGTCGTTGTAAGTGTGACGGTAACCGAACGGATCGAATCTAAATAATTCGTAAATCCCGCTGTGATCTCAACGGTATCGCCATGAAATGCAAATTCACCAATACCATTATCATAACTAATTTCGGATGCTCGTACCGAAAGATCGGAATGTGCGACCAAGGCATTATACATATTTAATCGGCCTTTACCTAATAACTCATTGAATGATAGATTATTGCCGACGTCGTAAATATCATCGCTAGTTACTCTTAGTCGCTCCATCACTTGCTGAGCCGTCAAATTTGGGTATCGAGACCGTATCAAAGCTGCCGTTCCTGCAACTAGTGGTGCAGCAAATGAAGACCCCAGTACAACCCCATATTTATTGGCATTTAAAGCGGCATAATTAGAGTGGCCAGGCGCCGTGATGTCGATATAATAACTATAAGTTGACCAATCTGGCTTGTTATCATTTGTTTGCAAAGCACCCACAGATAGCACATTATCATAACTTGCCGGATAAAATGTAAGCAAATCATTTGTGTTGCCAGCTGCTGCCACCACTACCACATCTTTTTCTAACACAACATAATTAATGATATCTTGGGCAAATTGTGAGTAACTTCCCACCCCACCCCAAGATAAATTGATTACTTTGCATCCTTTATCCGCTGCATACTCAATAGCTTCATAACCAAAATTAAACGAATTATTAGAGGACTTAAAAATCTTAACAGGCATGTATTTTGAGTTGAATCCGGTGCCAGCCATCCCCAAATTATTATCCGGTGTAGCAGAAGTAAGACTGGCCACAGAGGTGCCATGTTCATCAAAATCGGCCACTGGACTGTTATCATCATCAGCCATATCCCACCCTAAATAATTATCAACATACCCATCCAAATCATCGTCCACACCATTGATGGGGTCTGCATGGTTTAAGTATAAATTGGTTAATAGATCACTATGCGCAACGTCTATACCTGTGTCAAGCACACCTATAACTATATTCGTATCACCTTTTTCTATACCCCAAGCATTATAAGCATTTATCGTACTTAAATAAGACTGTGAACCTTCTGCTTGATCCGCCTCTGGATCATTAGGTTCATAAAGTAATGGTTTAATTTTATAGTATGGTTCGGCATAAAGTACCTCTTTTTTTTGAATTAACTGATTGATTATCTGAAATATATCAATATTTTCGTCTAGCGTAAGCTTATAAATTCCTGATAAGGTATTTTTCCCCATTCGCTCATTGGCATGGGTATGGCTTGGGAACATTTCCTCCGATGAAATAAGGGGTATATCTTTAATAATTTGATTAATATCAGGTAACTGATTGCCCAATTTTTCATTTTCATAGCCAGCTGTGTGATTTTTTAGGCGGACTATAATCGTGCCTTTAATATATTCACTTTCATTAATACTTTGAGCAACGGTTTCAATTTGTGCTTTCAATGCAGTGATGGTATTGAAGGCACAAATACAAATAAAAAATATAATTCTCAACTTTCTGGGCATACTAATTATAACGAAAAATTTTGAAGAAAAGTTTGAATGAGCAAGAATTACTACCCAATTGATCAAAAATAAGTGAAATGTTTATGAATTAATAGGTCATTTTAGTGTAAAATTACCTAGGTGGGTTTGAGTCTAAAAACAGATTAATTAATTTGAAATTGAGTAAAAAAAAACTTAAAAAAGCCAGAAATTATTAAAGGAAGGCATTAACTTGAAGTTAAATTTGGCAGAAAACAACTATCATGCTCGAACAAACTAAAAAATCAACTTATACGGACAAATTTGATCAGCTTGATCCCAAGAAATACATCATTATTAAAGGTGCAAAGGTTAATAATTTAAAAAACCTAAGTGTAGCCATTCCACGGAACAAGTTGATTGTCATTACAGGTTTGTCAGGTTCTGGCAAAAGCTCGCTGGCATTTGACACCCTTTTTGCTGAAGGCCAACGGATGTATGTAGAGAGTTTAAGTTCCTATGCACGCCAATTTTTAGGAAGAATGGAAAAGCCTGAGGTTGAGTATATTAAGGGTGTATCTCCTGCTATTGCTATTGAACAAAAAGTTAATACCAGAAACCCACGTTCCACAGTTGGTACTAGCACGGAGATTTACGATTACCTAAAATTATTATTTGCGCGTGTAGGTAAAACCTATTCACCCGTTAGTGGCAAAATTGTTAAAAATCATCAGGTTTCTGATGTAGTTACCTATATTTTAGGGTTTCCTGAAGGCAGCAAGTATTCGATTTCTGCTCCACTTCATATCCCTAAAGACCGTAAGTTATCTCAAGAGTTAGCTATTATTTTACAGAAAGGTTATACAAGAATTTGGCACAAAGAGGAGGTTTTATTTATAGAAGACCTCATCGAGAATAAGACCAAGAAATTAAATGGTGCTGAAATATTGATAGACCGATCTGTGGTAAAGCATGATAGTGAGGAAGAAAGGTATAGAATGGCCGATTCTATTGAAATTGCACTATTCGAGGGGCAAGGTGAGTGTGTTATTAGGGATGAAAATGGTAAATCTCAGACTTTTTCGGATAAATTTGAACTTGACGGCATACTTTTTGAGCAGCCCAGCGTCAACTTCTTTAGTTTTAATAATCCTTATGGAGCTTGTAAAACGTGTGAGGGATTCGGTAACGTCATCGGCATTGACCCTAATATTGTTATTCCAGATAAAACACTCTCCATATTCGAGGATGCTATTGCCCCTTGGCGCTCAGAGAGCATGAGCAAATGGAAGAAAAAGCTCATCGAAACAGCTGATCAATTCAGTTTTCCGATACATCGCCCATTCGAAGACCTTGATAAGGAGCAACAACAGCTCGTTTGGGATGGAAATGAACATTTTGAAGGCATCAATAGCTTTTTTAAGACCATTGAGTCAAAAAGTCATAAAATTCAATACCGTGTACTGCTATCGAGGTATCGTGGGCGTACTGTTTGCCCAGACTGTAGAGGCACTAGGCTAAGAAAAGATGCTTCTTATGTTAAAATTAATGATAAATCCATCATAGATTTTGTATTGTTACCTGTTGATAAGGCACTTGAATTCATCAGTGAACTTGCTCTTTCTGAGCATGATGCCAAAATTGCTAATCGACTGGTAAAAGAAATTAAGCATAGGCTAAGCTACCTGTGTGATGTAGGGCTAGGTTACTTAAATCTAAATCGATTAACTTCTAGCTTGAGTGGTGGAGAATACCAGCGGATTAAGCTAGCTACATCATTAGGAAGTGCCTTAGTTGGCTCCATGTATATTTTGGATGAGCCCAGTATTGGTTTGCATCCAAGAGATACAAACCGATTAATTAGTGTATTAAAGCATCTCAGAGATTTAGGAAATACGGTAATTGTGGTGGAGCATGAGGAAGAAGTTATGCTGGCGGCCGATCAACTCATCGATATTGGGCCAGGGGCGGGCTCTCATGGTGGGGAATTGACTTTTCAGGGTGAAATTACCTCCGCAAGTTTAGATAGTCCATCCTTAACCATTCATTATTTAAAAGCACAACAAAAGCGCGTGCAATCACCTAAGCGAAGTTGGCGTAATGCCATTGAGTTTCATGGTGGTTTTGCCCATAATTTAAAAAATGTAACCGTAAAGCTGCCATTAGGTGTGATGACCACTATTACTGGTGTAAGTGGATCAGGTAAGTCTAGCCTAGTAAATGAGGTGATGATTCCTGCATTGAATGCACAGGTTTCTGGTGCTGGGGGTTTACAAGGTAAGCTAAAAACCATCACTGGCGATTATAAAATAATAACTCAATTAGAGTTTGTAAACCAGCAACCTATTGGGAAATCCTCTAGAAGCAATCCCGTAACTTATGTAAAAGCGTACGACAATATTAGGCAATTATTTACTAATCAGTCACTTGCAAAACAGCGAGGTTATAAACCATCACATTTTTCATTTAATGTAGATGGGGGACGTTGCGATGCTTGTCTTGGCGAGGGTACCACTAAAGTAGAGATGCAGTTTATGGCTGATATTTATTTGACGTGCGAGGCTTGCCAGGGTCAACGTTTCAAAGATGATATATTGGAGATAGAGTTTGAGGGTAAAAATATTGCGCAAGTATTAGAATTAACCGTTGAAGAGAGCCTAACCTTTTTTAAAGGACATAAGGGTATTATAAATAAACTTGAACCTTTATCCAAAACAGGGCTCGATTATATTCAGCTTGGCCAGGCATCGAATACACTAAGTGGTGGTGAGGCCCAAAGGGTAAAGTTAGCTGCGTTTTTAGGGAAAGTGAAAGATAACAATAGCGAACATATCTTATTTATATTTGATGAGCCTACTACTGGCTTACATATGCACGATATCCAGAAGCTCCTCTTTTCTCTGAATCAACTCATTGAAAAGGGAAATTCAGTATTAATTATTGAGCATAATTTGGATATGATTCAATCGGCTGACTGGGTAATCGATCTAGGCCCCGAAGGTGGCGAAAAGGGAGGGCAAGTATGTTACCAAGGCACGGCAGATGGATTAATTAAGGAAAAATCAAATTATACCGGCCAATATTTAAAGCAACATATTGAAAAGCAACAATGAAGAAAAACGGTTTGAATACCTTATAAACAAACCATTATTTTGAATGAATTGTGCAAAATTAGTTCAATATTTGCTTGTTATTGACAAGATCCAGCATTAAATTCAATGTATTTTGCAAAATACGTTTAAAATGAAAACATCATCGGTGTTTTAGAATAATTATGGTGAATTTAAAAAATAAAGCCCCACAATTCAACCAAATCAAAATATTATTTAGTTATCAAGGCAACAAATACGAAATTGTACCAACCCATGTTGTTCAAAAAATGCAACTCAATAAAGTAAAGCCTATACACTCTCAACCAGTGTTTGCTGATCAGTTTTTATTTGCTTATAAAGTTAATAGCTCTGTTTTAAAAGAGTTTAAGTAAATATTTTTGGGTTTTCTCTTCATTTTCAGTCGAACTTTATATTTAAAAGCATATAATTTGGTTATTTTTACTAATATTATATGTAATTAGATATAATTTCATATATTTGCATTGAATTATATTTAAAAGCATATAATGAAGCAGTTGGCACAGTTTGTAAAAGACCGTAGAAAAGAAGTTAATCTTACACAAGAAGAGTTTGCGATGCGAACGGGAGTGGCACTTACGGTTGTTCGTAAAATCGAACAGGGTAAAACAAACCTTAATATGGATAAAGTTAATCTAGTATTGGCTATGTTTGGTCATGAACTAGCTCCGGTTAATAGTAAAGACTTGAATAAATGAGAAAGGGTTATGTTTATTATAAAGATCATCTAGCAGGTATACTTACAGAAACACAAGAAGGTGAATTTATATTTCAATATGATAATCAATATATAAAGGATTATCCGGATAAATTCTTAACATTTACAATGCCCGTAACAGACAAACCATATATAGAAAATAGACTATTTCCTTTTTTTGAAGGGCTAATTCCAGAGGGATGGTTATTAGATATTGCCTCTAATAACTGGAAAATTAATAAAACGGACCGAATGGGGTTATTATTGGCATGCTGTCAGAATTGTATAGGTGCCGTAAGTGTTGAGCCAATATTAGAAACTAATGGGAAATAAATGCATATATTGTTACGAGCCAATTGATAGTAGAAGTGACTTCCACGAAAAGTGCTCAATGCAATTTTTTGGAACAACAAGCCCACCAGAATTAATGTATTCTTTAAACCAAATGGATGAACTTGCAATAAGTACTGTAAAAAGAAGCATTACAGTGCCAGGAGTTCAGCCAAAATTATCCATGTCCATAATTCACAAAACAAAGGAAGTAGATAATAGGCTTACAGTTGTAGGTGCATTAGGAGGACAATTTATTTTAAAACCGCCTTCTATAAGATTTTCAGAAATGCCAGAAAATGAACATGTTACTATGAGAATAGCCGAAGCATTTGGAATTCGGGTTGTTCAATCCTCATTAATTAGATTAAAATCTGGAGAACTATCTTACATAACAAAACGCCTTGATCGAACGAGAACAGGTGAAAAGATTCATATGCTCGATATGTTTCAGATTACAAGTGCATTTGATAAATATAAAAGCTCAATGGAAAAAGTCGGAAAAGCATTAGATAGTTATTCTAGTAACACTTTACTCGATAAAACTTATTATTTTGATCTAGCATTGTTTGTGTTTTTGACAGGTAACAATGATATGCATTTGAAAAACTTCTCAATGATTGAGCACCCTTCTGGTTGGGGTTTGGCACCAGCGTATGACTTATTAAATGTTTCAATCGTTTTACCTGAAGATACGGAAGAACTTGCCCTTACATTGGCTGGAAAAAAAAAGAAGTTAAAAAGAGAGCATTTCGAGCATTTGGGAAAAGATTTAAAATTAACTAACAAACAAATTCAAAGAGCATTTAACAATGTAATCAAAAATAAGCCTAGCGCTTTAAAATGGGTAAATCAATCATTTTTGTCAAATGAAATGAAAGTTGCCTATAGCGAATTACTTGAAAAACGCTATAAACAGTTGGGGTTTACAAATTAGTTTCTCAGTCAACCCTTCTGCTCCGCCGGAGCACATTCCTTAAAGGCCTTTCTGGGTTTCAAACCTAATACTTTAAACATTTCTTGGTCACTTTGCGTACCAGGGTTGGGGGTAGTAAGTAATTTATCACCAGCAAAAATGGAGTTTGCCCCAGCCATAAAGCACATAGCCTGCTGCTCTGTACCCATTTCAAGGCGCCCAGCGGACAGCCTAATCATTGTTTTGGGCATCATGATTCTGGCAGTGGCAATCATCCTGATCATCTCCCAAATGGATACTCTTTTTTGGTCCTCAAGTGGTGTGCCCGGTACGGGTACCAGTGCATTTACAGGTACAGATTCCGGCTGTGTATCCATATTGGCAAGTGTCATGAGCATACCAATGCGGTCCTCATCAGACTCGCCCATACCAATAATTCCTCCAGAGCAGGCTGATATGCCAGCTCCCTGCACATTTTTTATAGTATCTAGCCTATCGTCGTATTGCCTAGTAGAAATTACCTTATCATAATACTCCTCACTCGTATCCAAATTATGATTGTAGGCATATAAACCTGCCTCTTTTAATTTATCGGCTTGCTCCTTGGTAAGCATGCCAAGTGTGCAGCATACCTCCATACCCAAATCATTTACTCCTTTTACCATTTCGAGTACTTTGTCGAAGTCACGGTTGTCCCGAACTTCCCTCCAAGCTGCCCCCATACAAAAGCGTGTACTGCCATCTTCTTTGGCTTGTTTAGCATTGGCAATGACTACATCTGGGTCCATCAACTTATGAACGTCAACATCAGTATGATACCTCGCTGCTTGAGGGCAATAGGCACAATCTTCCACACATCCACCAGTTTTTATGGACAACAAAGTACAAACCTGTACTTCTTGAGGGTCATGATGCTCCCTATGCACCACAGAAGCCCTATGAATTAATTCTAATATTGGTGAATGATATATATTTTCAACTGATTCTAAATCCCAATGTTTCTGTTGACTCATAATTTTCATATATTTATAGGAGTGTAAAGGTATGATTTTTCTAGGATCTTTAAAATTGGGTAGGTAAAAATATAAGCAGGCATGGTCTAAAATAAAAAAACACGTGTATTCAAAATACACGTGCTGACAAAAAATAAACAAAACAAGTCATTTTTGTCTCTTGACCTGATTTTATAAATCAGGGTATATTATTAATCATGTAGTCATATACTTTATAGTAACATTAATCGTAAATGTTAAGGTCGGCATATATTTAATTTACTCTTTTGCATGAGGAAAATTTAAACGATACGTCCTTGGCAGGATATTATTCTCTAAATGAAGGAGCTACACCATTGCTTGAGTTGCAATAAAATGCTATTATTTATTATTAAATTTTCTACAATAGCTTTTTCTTTTTGGTTTACTTCACCCTTTTCATTTACAGACAAAAGTAGTTCATCTACTGAAAGACAACTTAATTCCTGGCAGCTATTACAATGGTGTAATGTAACTTTAGCACGTATTAAATCATCTGGATGGCAAACATTTAGTTTTGTAAGCTCTTCAATATTGTAATTCTCGAGTGCCAAAACCAATTCATTGTGGTTATGGATTGCCTGTAGCCTTGACGTTAAGGTAGTGCTTGTTAGCCACTCATTACAAGATTCACAAAACGGCCGATTTCTAATGGTATAATATGCTGTATAGGTGGCCGCAGTAATTATAATAAGGGCTTCCATTATCCAGATTGACCATAAAAACCCACCCTTTACTATTGAGCCAAACAAGCTCCAAATACCTACTTTTGAGGCTTCCAGTAATACAGTAAAGATTTCCAATGGCTCATAAACCAAATAGTTCATTTCACTAGCTGCAAATAACCATGCTATCCAACTAAAATACGCTGCAATTAGACCAAACAAAGCACCAAATAACAGCATAAGCTTTCTGTTTCTGACTTTAGCAGCAACCCCAGAATTACCAACAACCATACCAATGCATGCTCCAAACAACACAGTTAATATAAAGTTGAGATATACAAATGGTATATAAAACATGGCAAAGCCATAAATTCCAGCTAGTACGCCACTTGCAATTATCCCTACTAATAGCATTATTACTGGCCCCATCGCACCAATATGGCCTGACTCTTTGTAATAAAGACTTTTCTCCTTCATAAAATTTGATAAGTTGGTTTTTTATGGTTGTGTTTTAATTAATATACTACTACATATATATGTGTGAAAATGTTGAGATGTCACTATTAAAAGAGGAAAAAATTAAAAAATTATGCTAAGAACGCCTGGTTTGTAAATTTTTGTTGTACTAAGCTAATCAAAATTAATTTGGTTGATGTATATGAATATGTTAATTTTCGCCGTTATATTTGTGGTGGACTTTATGGTGAATAGAAGAATAAGATCAGTATTTATTAAATTAATAATTGTGTTATTATGCTGCTTGGCTGCGCCGTTAAGTTCATGTAGAGATAAGAATTATGCACACACGATCAAGGTTGTGAAACACAAGAAGCGCAATCGATTTTATAACCCCAGAAAAGACCGCGGTAAAAATAGAATCAAAACAGTCAAAATGAAAAACTAATAAAGTGAAGGTATTTGGTATAGGTAGGAATTATGCAGCGCATATAGAAGAATTGAATAATGAACGGCCTGGGCAGCCAGTAGTGTTTCTAAAACCCGATACAGCTATAATAAAAAATGCTGAGCCATTTTATTTTCCAAAATTTACTAACAATATTCACCATGAGGTGGAGGTGGTATTAAAAATCTCTAAAATGGGCAAGCATATTGAGGAAAAGTTTGCACATAAATACTATAATGAAATTGCACTAGGTATTGACTTTACTGCCCGAGATTTACAACAAACTGCTAAGGAAAAGAGGTTGCCTTGGACTATAGCAAAAGGATTTGACGGATCGGCACCAATCTCAAAATTTGTCCCTAAAAATGATTTTGACTTAAATAATTTGAATTTTGAACTTAAAATAAATAATGAATCTCGGCAAATTGGCAATACCTCAATGATGTTATTTTCATTTGATTATATTATTTCATATTTATCTCAATTCTTTACTCTTAAAGTTGGAGATATTATTTTTACAGGTACACCAAAGGGAGTAGGCCCTATCAAAGTTGGTGATCAAATAGCTGGATACTTGGAGCATGAGCAATTACTTTCGGTTGAAGTTAAATAGAATAATCTTTGTTTTTATGCCGATCTTGTTTGGTTTTTCGGATCAAACCAAAGTCAATTATTATGTATTTCCGATACAGCCAGGCCAGGCGAACTATTTGGCCGGCACGATGGGTGAATTGCGATCTACGCATTTTCATGGAGGCTTAGATATTAAGACAAATCAAAGAGAAGGGTTGCCTGTATACGCTGCTGCTGAAGGCTATGTAAGCCGTATCCGGATTCACCCAAGAGGTTATGGCAACACGCTATACCTTACTCACCCGAATGGTACAGTTACCGTTTATGCTCATTTACAAAAGTTTACGAAAGAAATCCAACAGTATATCCATAAGGAAATGACCATCGAAAAGTGCTATGAGATTGATCATTATGTCGAAAAGCAATTATTACCTATAAAAAGAGGGGCAATTATAGCATATTCCGGAAATTCAGGCTCCTCGACAGGCCCTCACCTGCATTTTGAGGTGCGTGATGCCGATGAAAACGTATTGAACCCACTTTTTTTGCAACAATTTAATGAGATAAAAGATCATATTGCGCCTGTAGTTACAAAATTAGCGATAACACCGCAATCTATTTGGTCCAGGGTTGATGATCAGTTTCAAAGAAAAGAATGGACATTAAATTCGGCGAGCTCATACCCCTTAGCTAGGCCAATAGAGGTTTATGGAGACATTGGGCTGGAGCTACTTACTTTTGACCGTCAAGATGGTACTCGAAATAGAAATGGAACACCGATAATTAAGGTTTTTGTTGATGGAAACTTGGAATTTCATCAAGAAATAGATCGGTTTTCCTTTGCAGAGAGCAAAGAAAATATCCGGATGTTCTACCATTATCCTACTCAAAAAAAGTACGCCAAAAGATTTAATAAATTATATATTGAAGATGGAAACGAGCTTTCGTTTTACCCAGATAAAAGTAAAAAAGGAATTATTAAGATAGAGGATGATAAGCTACATAACATTAAAATTGAACTGACAGATGCCTATAAAAATACGCGTAATGTGTATTTAAAATTGCAGGGTAAACCCCCAATCAAAAAAATATATCAGAAGCCGTCTTTTACTAAAAGCCAGGGCTATGAGCTGCATCAAAACGTACTTTTAATGTATCAAAAGAAATCGGTTGTGGGTCAGTCGGATACGGTCTGGATCAAAGAAAAATATCGTCGGTTGGGGCTATTGCCAGAATATCAAACTGCCACTCATGATGTGTATTTATGGGATTTGCGTACGGGCTTGCCGGACTCCATATTGTTTCGTCAAGGTGCAGTGCCAACGCACTTTCAATTTCCAGTAAAACCGAATTACCCCTATAGCTTGTACCATCAAGTGATGGATCTTGCTATTCCAAAAGATGCATTGTATGACACATTGTACCTTCAACTATATGCAAATACTGAAAATGGCCAAGAAGTTTTTTCCATTGGTGATCCTCTAATTCCGCTTCGTAAGCCTATCACAATTAGTTTCAAACCTAAGGCCAATATGTATTTGGTGGATCCAAACAAACTTGTAGCTATGTACGTGAGTTATTGGGGGAAAAAGAAGTATGTTGGCGGAACGTGGCATAATAACCGGCTGGTTGTTGAGACGCGCGAATTAGGACAATATACTTTGGAGGAGGATATACTTCCACCTACCATTCAGGCCATAAGAATTTTAAAATCGGGTGTGAAATTTAAAATTAGGGATAATTTAAGTGGGATTGGCGGGTTTAATCTTTATATTAATGGGAAGTGGACCCTTTTGCAGTATGATAAAAAATCAGGAATAATCTGGACAAATAATGATGATGCGAACATTCCCTTTGCTGGCACTGTTGAATTAGTTGTTTATGATAATGTAAATAATTTTAATCGATATATAAATACCATTCAAAAATGACAAAATTAAAAATTGGCGATCAGGCTCCGGCTTTCGAAAGTGTAGATCAGGATGGCAAAAAGGTCTTACTTAGTGATTTTAAAGGGAAAAAACTGGTGCTTTATTTTTATCCAAGAGACAATACCTCTGGTTGTACAGCCCAAGCATGTAATTTGCGCGATAATTATCAGGCCTTTCAGAAGGCTGGTTATGAGATACTTGGAGTAAGCTCGGATGATGAAAAATCCCATCAAAAATTTATCGAAAAACAAAACTTGCCCTTCCGATTATTAGCCGATACGGATAAGTCTGTGCATGAGCAGTTTGATGTTTGGAAAGAAAAATCAATGTATGGACGAAAATACATGGGCACCGTGCGCACGACATTTGTGATTGATGAGCAGGGTAAGATCGAAAACATCATCGAAAAAGTAAAAACTAAAGAACACACAAGTCAGATTTTGATTTAGCAAAGTTACCAGTTGACATTTGCGTATAAAAAAAGTGAAGTGAGCTCATTGGCTCACTTTTTTAGTTTGTTAAGTAACTTAAAGAGCCAGTTTGACTTGGCGTCCATATAAACGGATAGTACTTTGTCCATTTCCTTGGCGTAATTAGAAACATCCTTAATCATATTTTCAAATGGTTCTGTTTCTTCTGGATTGCCTTCTATATTTTTAAGATCATCAACGAGTCGTAGAATTGGATCTAACTCACGAGTTTTACGTTCCTTTAGCACTATTTTGGCAATAGCATCCATATCTTTTTCGGCAAAATATTGTGCTTTTCGCTCATTAGGTACAAATTTACGCTCTACCAAGCCCCATCTAATAAGGGCTCTCATATTTGTACTTACACTGCCGGCTGAAACGTGCAAATTCTCAGAAATAGACTCCATCGAAACAGGTTCATTACTAACGAGTAAAAAAGCATGGATCTGAGCCATGATACGATTGATCCCCCAGTTGGGTCCCAAATTGCCCCAAGCAATGATAAATTTTTGTTTTGCCTTATTTAACTTCATAAAGTTCCTATAATTAAAGTTTAATTGATTTTTTTGCAATTTTTTAAATTTATTGAAAATATTGAAATTTTAAAAATAATTGAAATATTGAATGAATTATGCATAATTCATTTAAAAAAAGGAACTTTTTAAGCTAACTTTAGGATCAAACTCAAAGTTTTATAACAATTACTCGATATTGGTATAAAATTTGTATTTTTGAGGAAAACCAAATTTTGTGAAAGAAAAAAAGGGATTTTTTAAGTATTTTAGTATTGAGCCTCTATTGGATTCGCTCACAGCATACCTAGATGCCAAGGTGAAGCTAATGAAGTTAGAGCTGAAAGAGGAACTCAGTGAGATTATCATTCGTATAACATATATATTTATACTATTTGTACTAGCTCAAATGATTGTTCTTTTTGCAAGTTTAACGCTAGCTGCATATATTAATACGAGACTAGATAGCCGTACCCTGGGTTTTGCCATTGTTGGCTTGATTTATGCTTCTATATTTCTAATATTGATATTGCTCCAAAAGAACATTAAGCTCAAAAGCTGGCTTAGCAATGCTATATCAAAAATTTTAAATACGGAGTAGGTATGCGTCTTGATTACGAAAAAGAAAAAGCAGAGCTTGCTGCGCAAGCTGAGGAAAACCTTGCGAATGCTAAGCTGGAAATCGGGAATTTACAGCAGGATATTAAGCGTATATTGAAGTATATGGTGATATTTGGAGGAGCAGCAGCAATTGGTTATTTAATCGCTCAAAATAAAGGTCAAAATAATTCGGGACATGCGGGTCAAGTTGAGCAGGTTACCTCCAATCATAAAGCCAAAAAGCCATCTTTGTTTAGGAAATTGCTTAAGAACCAATTTTTTGTTGCTGGGACAGAACTACTGGGTAAGCAGGCGCTTAAAACCTTACAACATATAATGGTTCAACAAATGACTCAAAATAACCAAAAAAATAACCAACAGGAAGATGAATGAGATGAATCAAGCCACTATATATCAGCAGATTGCTAATAATAAACGGATGGGGCAAAAGATGTTTGCCTTATTGATCGATCCGGATAAAGTGGGTTCTGAAAATGAGCTTATTGCGTTACTTTTGGCTAGTGAAAACTGTGGGGTTGATTTTATTTTTGTTGGTGGAAGCCTCGTTACATCAGCTGATTATCATTCGATTATTCAATGTATTAAGCGAAATACTACAATACCGCTTATCTTATTTCCAAACCACTCTATGTTTATTGATGCTGAGGCAGATGCCATTTTATTTCTTTCCCTTATATCTGGCAGGAACCCCGAACTATTGATTGGTCAGCAAGTAATGGCAGCGCCTATTTTGAAAAAAAGCAAATTGGAGGCAATTTCCACAGGCTATATGCTTATTGGTACGGGCAGTGATACCACTGCAGCGTACATTAGTCAAACAAAACCCATACCAGCTCATAAACCAGAGATAGCAGCATGTACAGCCATGGCAGGAGAGCTCCTGGGTATGAAAGCCATATATATGGATGCAGGTAGCGGTGCCGATAAACCCATTCCGGCTAAGCTTATTGCAGCAGTACGTAGGTCCGTATCGGTGCCCCTTATAATTGGTGGTGGGCTCCGAACAGAGATAGATATTGAGCATGCCTTAATGGCCGGGGCGGATATTGTGGTGGTAGGTAATGCCATTGAAGAAAACCCATCATTATTAAAGAAACTAAAGAGTCATTCCGTTAAATTTTGAATATATTTTGCTAATTATATTCAAAATAGTCAAAATTTCATTTCAAAATAATAATAACTGAGCACTTAATGCCCTAAGGTCATACCTGCCAAAGCTCAATTATGGTCCATACATTACATGATTATTTCCTGAACTTATCTTAATAGCATAGTGTTTATCAAATATTTGATTATTTTTAAGTTTAATCCAATGAGCTAAATGCACGAAATATTAAATTCATATTTAAAAAAACTCACAAACCTTAGTAGCTCCAATCGTTCTGTATATCTGCCCAGGTTGAGCAGCAACCACTTTATGGACCTAATGGATATCAACTTTGCCGAGGGTATTCCTTCATTTCGGCACATCGAGCAACTCATTAAAAATGACAATCGTATCGTTTTATGCCCTTATATTGATAGCAGGAGTCAAGCTGTTAATCAATCCAGCAATACGTTAAAAAAAATTGAGCGAAATGCCAATTATATTTTTGAAGAGCGTGGCACCTATGATCTATACGTTGGTTGGCCATTTGTACAGGGTAAATTTACCGATGGCACCTTAGTAAGATGTGCTTTGTTGTATTTTCCGGTATTTTTGAGCCGTCAAGCTGAAAAATGGCAATTGTCATACCGTAAGGAAATCCCTGTAACTTTTAACAAGTCCTTTTTATTAGCTTATTCCTATTACAATAATATTAAGATTTCAGAAGATTTTATTGATTATAACTTTGAGGATTTTGAGCAAGACAGCCAAGTTTTTAGAAATAAACTGTACCAATTAATTGAGGGTAGCCCTCTCGAGTTACATTTTAATCCTGATAATTTCTCCGATGAACTACAGCCATTTAAGTCTTACCGAAAGCAAGAATTAGAGGAAGAGACCCAACTAGGGAAGCTCAAATTGTTTCCTCAGGCAGTTTTAGGGATTTTTCCTCAATCCGGCTCGTATCTGGTGCCCGATTATTTGGAGCTTATCAATAACCCCCAAACCGAAGATATTGAATCTTTTTTTGTTCAACGAACCTTAAAGCCAGCTGCTGATCAAACAAGCTATATTAATCAGGTTCAAGAAGAAAATACCTATACCCCATATAAACTGGATGCCTACCAAGAAAATGCCATCAAAGCAGTGAAAAAGGGAAATTCAGTAGTGGTGCAAGGTCCTCCTGGGTCAGGCAAATCTCAATTAATTTGTAACCTTATTTCCGATTTTATAGCTAGAGGTAAAAGGGTCTTATTAGTTTGTCAAAAAAAAGCAGCACTTGATGTGGTAGCAGGTCGGCTACATGAGCATCAAATTAGTGATTTTACAGCCTTAGTGCATGATTTTAAGTTAAATAGACCAGAGATTTATAAGCAAATTGCCTTACAAATAGACCGTATTGATGAGTATAGACAAAAAAACAATAGCTTAGATAGCATTCAGCTCGAGCGTAATTTCTTGAAAGCATGCCGCAAAATCGATCAAATCTCAGAAAAGTTAGAGGAATTTAAATTTGCGTTGTATGACACAAATGAATGTGGTATTTCGGTCAAGGAGCTTTATTTGACTTCAGACCTAAAAGCCCCATCTATTCCTATTAAACAAGAGTACAACTACTTTAAAATTCTTGAATGTGATGATTTCCATACTAAATTAGCTAGGTACTATAAGTTAGCCAAAAAATTCAGAGCGCCTGAATATCCGTGGTTTCATCGACGAAATTTCAAATCGTACTCCATGCAAGATTTTAGGGAAATCAAGCATATTTTGGAGCAGATTCTGCCATTGCAGCAAGAAATTTGTAAAGAAGTAGGTGAAATTTTACAGACGGAGGTGAACTTTAGCACATGTGAATATTTCTTGAGTAAGCAAAAAACAATGTTGAGTTTGCTTGATATTGTTCAGGATAAAGCTGTTTATGAGTTATTTAGGCATTTGATTGGGTTTAGTGATTCAGAGACGGACCTTCTTTGGTTAGCCAATATCGAACGATTAATTATTGATTGCTATAAAGATAATGGGGTAGAATCAACCGTGCCCTCTGGTCAGCTTGGCCATATTTTGGAAGTGCTTCAAATGAGGTTACAAGCTCGTAAGGGTGTTCGTAAATGGATAAAATGGGTTTTTTCAAAAGAAGATGGCTACCTCAAAAAAGTTCTTAGAGATAATAAACTCAATCCAAATAAAGAAGGGTTGCAAATTTTGCAAGAGCGACTTGATAACCGTCTAAATTTAGAGCATAACCTTACGAAGCTGAAGAAAAAACAATGGGCCATTGATTTGCCTCATGATTATAATAAGTTGGGGTTTCAAACATGGTTTTATTATCAAAAAAAGGCCATCGGCGCCAAGCATCAGTTTGGGATGCTTCGAAATTTCAAAGAATATTTTAATGTTCAAAAGTTAACGATTGATGAGTTTGAGAAACAAATCAAAAAATTACTTGCCATCATAAGCCAAATACCTGCATATAAGGAACGATGGCTTAAATATCTTACAGCCAATAATTTAACTAGAATATCAGAACATCAAGATTACCTCGAGCAGCTGACTCAATCGCTTGAAGATGATTTTGAATCGATTTGTGAATTTGATGCGCTCAATGATTCCCTTAACAAGATAGAGGCAACTTTAATTGACCGGTTAATAGATTCAGATAATGAGGTGGGGACGGATGATATAGTATCATTGTTTCAAAATAGTTTGAGGCTCGCCTGGATCGACCATATCGAAATGAAATATCCTGTGTTGCGCTTAGTGTCATCAGAACAACTAACGGAGCTGGAAAGAGAGCTTGCAGATGCCATCAAAGTAAAGCACCAAGTTAGCAAGGACATTTTATTATTGAAAATTCGAGAGGAGACCTACCAAGATGCTAGCTTTAATCGACTCAATAATATGGTCACCTATCGAGAGCTGTATCACCAAGTAACTAAAAAGCGGAAGATTTGGCCCCTAAGAAAGGTGTTGCAACACTTTGGAAGTGAGCTTTTTAAGTTAATGCCTTGTTGGCTTGCCTCGCCAGAGACTGTTTCGGCTATATTTCCTATGGAAAGGCATTTCGATCTCGTCATTTTTGATGAGGCCTCACAGTGTTTTGCCGAAAAAGGCATCCCGGCCATGTATCGTGGGCGTCAAGTAGTAGTAGTGGGTGATCATCAACAGCTTGCCCCAAATGATTTGTATCAAGTGCGTTGGGAGGAAGATGACCCCAGCAGTATGGAGGTAGAAATCGATTCCCTACTTGGCTTAGCAGAGCAGCATTTGACCCAAGTCGAGCTTCGAGGGCATTATAGAAGTAAGTATTTTGAATTGATTGATTTCTCCAATAAGCACTTTTATAGAAATGAGCTGCAGCTTTTACCAGAATTTGAGGACCTAAAAAGTACCTATTCAGCCATAGAAGTAATTGAAATAGAGGGTGTTTGGGAAAATAATTGCAATGAACAAGAGGCAAACGTTGTAGTAGAGCAGGCCTTTAATATTTTTGAGCGGCAACCTGACAAAAGTTTGGGAATTGTCACCTTTAACAACAAGCAGCAAGAGCTCATTATCGACTTACTCGAACAGCAAGCTGCTGAGCGTCAGCTGGAATTGCCCCGAAGCCTTATTATTAAGAATATTGAAAACATACAAGGGGACGAAAAAGACATTATCCTGTTCTCCATCGGCTATGCCCCTGATAAAAAGGGCAAAATGCTCATGCAATTTGGTAGTTTGAACCGCCAAGGTGGTGAAAACCGACTTAATGTAGCGATAACTCGGGCTAAAGAAAAAATCATTGTAGTTACCAGTATAAAACCTCATCAACTTACCGTAGATGAAAGCAAAAACCAAGGCCCTAAACTACTAAAGGCCTACTTAGCATATTGTTTTGATGTGCATCATGGTAAATTCGCTGTTACACATCCCAATCTAGGTCAGCAAATTACAAACTGGTACTTGAACAACAAGCTTGCCGACATGATCGATCGTGAATTGAACCCTGACATTGAGCTAGTACGGGAGCTACCCTTTACCGACCTTACCATTAAGAAAAATGAAAGATATGCAGGCGTGATCTTGACAGACGATGATTATTATTTTCAAAGTCTTTCCGTAAAAGATGCGCATGCGTATAAACCTTTTGAGCTTAGTCGAAAGAAATGGCCCTTTTTTGGCGTATTTAGTAGGCAGTATTGGAAAAACCCCGAGCAAATTAAGCAAAAAATGATGCAGTATATTAAGGAAATTCGCCCTTAATTTTGATTGAATTTAGCAAAATTTATTAAATTTTATTAAAACAAATATTATCTTTTTCTAATTTAAAAATCTTGGTTTTATTCAATATTTGAAGCTTTTCGTGAATTTCATTGTATTTTTCCGTTAATTTTTCTTGGTAAAGTTCAATTTTATCTGTATGATATTATTTTGGAGAGTAAACGAAAGGCTAATAATAGTTTATGGGTTAAATATTAACTTTTGTCTATCTTTGGCGTGGAACCAAAGCACAATGCATGCGTATTTCAATTTCAAATTCATGGTTATTAAAACTGGCGCTTTTCGCAACAGGGCTCTCCGGTATTGTAGCGGAGTACGTACTAGCTACTTTAGCGACCTATTTTTTGGGTGATTCGGTACTGCAGTGGACGATGGTGCTTTCTATCATGTTATTTGCCATGGGGTTAGGTAGCCGGTTGAGTAAATTTATGCAACAGCACTTGCTGGCGTATTTTATAACGGTAGAATTTATTTTATCTATTCTCACCGGATTTTCGGCGCTCGCAGTATACGGGCTAGCAGGTTACTCTGATTATACAGGTATACTCATTTACAGCTTGAGCATTTGCATTGGGCTCTGCATTGGGCTAGAAATTCCACTCGTTACTCGAATCAATAGCAGCTATGAGCAACTGAGGTTAAACATATCCTCTGTAATGGAAAAAGATTATTATGGAAGCTTGCTCGGTGGCGTATTTTTCGCATTTGTGGGGTTACCATTTTTAGGACTTACGCATACGCCATTTGTGCTGGGGCTTACTAATTTTTTGGTAGCGATTTTAGTGTTTGTAAGGTTTCATAAACTTTTAGATAAACGGCGAGTTGCTCTAATCGTAGCGGGGCTGAGCGTAGGAGTACTTTTGGTTGGAGGAATTATTTATGCCCAACCCATCATCCGGTATGGGGAGCAGACCAAATATAAGGATAAGGTCGTTTACTCCAAGCAAACGCGCTATCAGAAAATTGTAGTAACAAAGTGGAAGGAAGACTACTGGCTTTATATCAATGGAAATCAGCAACTAAGCACACTTGATGAATGGATGTATCACGAACCGCTCGTGCATACCGTGATGGGGTTATACCCTATGGCACAAAACGTTTTGATTTTAGGTGGTGGCGATGGATGTGCTGCCCGTGAGGTCCTGAAGTATAGCGGTGTGGAGTCCATCACCCTCGTGGATTTGGACCCAGAAATGACACGGCTGGGGCAGGAGTTTTTGCCTTTAGTTAAACAAAATAAGGGTGCTTTAAATCATGAAAAAGTTACTATTTTAAACACCGATGCCTTTATTTTTTTAGAAGAGGTTGGTTCAAGTTTTGATATCATCATTATTGATTTACCAGATCCCAAAACGATTGAGCTTGGGCGCTTATATTCAGAGGAATTTTATAACCTCTGTTATCAGAAACTCAGTAAAAATGGGCTGATCATCACACAAGCGGGCAGCCCATATTATGCCACGAGGGCTTTTAGATGCATTGATGTAACCATGCAGGCTGCAGGGTTTAATACGGTTCCTATTCATAACCAGGTCCTTACACTCGGTGAGTGGGGCTGGATACTTGGTGGTAAATTTGAAGATCGTGAATTACTAACCGCTAAACTACAACACCTACAATTCAATAATATTTCGACAAGGTGGATCAATAATGAGGCTATGAAGCTCATTACTTCATTTGGCAAGGACCTAATCGAGGTGGATACGGTGGAGGTAAATAGAATTCAGAATCCGGTGCTCTATCGGTATTATTTACAAGGGAATTGGGATTTGTATTGACTTTGTTTTTTTGAGTTTTATTAAATATTAACCCAAATTACGTATTTAAAGAACTATTTAATGTGAGTTCGAGATAATAGTAATTGATAAATAGTGATTTATAATTAATTATTGATAATTAAGGTTATTTTTTTAGATGTTTTTGATCGTTTTTTGCTAATTTTATTTATTACTGCATTGAATTTTAACTTTTATAGTTGATTATTTTTTGAGAGTTGCCATTAATTTTATTAAAATTAATTCATAATAAACGAATTCTACAAAATACATTGAATTATAGGGATTGTTAATGAACTTATTTTACTCAGCGCCCTTTTTCAACTCATCTTCCAGGGCCTCCACATGCTCAAGATACAATAAATTATTTAATAACATGACTTGGGCGGGATGTTCTAATTCTTGCTCTTGAAGAATCTCTCTACAAAGCTGAAATAATAATCGGTAGGTTGGTTTTTGCTCTTGGCTGGCGATCATTACAAGGGCCTGTTTGATCAAATCTACTGATAGCTCCACCTCATTTAAAGCATCAGCCTGCTCCACTTCCACCAATTTCTTGGGTGGGGTCGATAAAAAATCACCAGACGGTGCCTTCTCAGGCGCCTGACTTTTTAAAAATTTACTGAGCTGATTAAGTGTATGCTTCTTCTTTTTTGCCATTTACTTATCCCATTTACTCGGCCTCCACCAAAGATACAATTTCTTTCGCGATAGATAAAAATTCTTTTTCGGGTAAAATCGTACTAAAGTTGGCAAAAGCATTCTTCGAAGGCACCATATGCTCTGTGATTTGTGCTTGGAGCTCATCCAAGGCCTTCGAAATCGTTTTGTGCTTTGTCAAGCTATGGATTCGATTCGGTAAAATAATTATTTTTAAGTCTTTGCTGTGCTTAAAAGCAGGCTTTAAATCCTCAACAGTTTGGTATGTAACGAGTAAATCATTCTGAGTGAGGCTGGTAGGAATAATCACCAAATCGCTGTGCAAACATAGCATTTTGATGTCCTTATTCGTCGTTTTACCAGCGCTGTCTACGATGATGTAATCGTAGACTTGTTGTTGCTTAAATGTTTCAATATCCGAGATGATTTTCTGATCATCCGACCCAAGAATTTTAAAAAGTGCGTTGTTGTTGGCCCTGGCCTCGTATAATTCCATTTGCCTTAGTGTACTTAAGGTATAGTTGGTGTCCGTCTCTATTAAGACCACCCTATGCCCCAAGCTGTGTAGCATAGTAGCAAGATTTATGGCGCTGGTCGTTTTGCCTGTTCCTCCTTTTCGGCTGATAAATGAAATCACTTTATTCATAGGCAGTAATCTACTAAACCTTGGTAAATACTTGGGTTCTTCTATTCCAAATTTCTAACACATGCAAGGAAATGTATAGAACTAAATTAATCCTATTTCTTAATTTCAGATTGGTTATGGTAAAACCCTAATTCTCGTATAATATTGATTTTGAGATGTTATGTGATCGTTTTTCTAATTGTCGAAGGTAATGCTTGAATTAATATTTAATTTGATTTTAGGGAGATTTGATTTGAATGAATTTGCACTTTTCTAATATATTTTTTACATAATTATCTTGAGTTGACTTAAATTTTGTTTTGGGGTTTTTAATTACCCTATTATTTTACTGCTTTATTTTTGCTGCTAATTCTAAGCTTTATATCATTTTGTAATTTACCTGAGCTTGACTTTTAAGTAATTGCATTTTAGGGTGTTCTTATTTTTTATGTTATGCCTTTAGAGGTTATTTCGTAGTTTATTCAATATATTTTGCCAATTACATTCAAATTATACAGATGCATAAGTATCAAAAAATGCCCTAAGCAAGTACCCCAAATATCCCTCATCATGATTAAAAATCCCCAATCGGTTGTTGATCATGTGAATATAACTGCCATAGAGGTACCATCGCTCTAATTTATCCTTATCAAAAGGGTCATTCAGTGTAGAATAATCGGGTACTTCTAACAATTGCTTTGCCTGAGCCTCTTTTATTTCACGTAGAAGCTGTCTTGTGTCTTGCACCCATTGATTCATCCAATCTTCTTCAAACTCTTGATCATCATTCAGTGCTTCCCATATGGTTTCACAAAAGGGGAGGATCATGTCTTTCTGCTGATCAAGGTTATTTTGAAAGGCAGTAATTGTTTCCTTTTCTCTTTTTTGTTGTTCTTCAGAATGGAGTTGCTCGCTGTAACCTTTGTATGCTCTTGGTAACCAGCCTTTAAATATATAATTAAAAAATGCTTTTGACTCGGCAATAGTCATTTCAAGCGCATGTGCAAAGCTAACATGAAGTTGGATAGCCGTACCTAATGCACTGGTGTATTCCCAATTACTATGATGATGTATGGCCTCTAAAATAGCTCTAGAGCTAGCCTCAAAATGCTGTTCTGAAACCCGGAGCACATGGGTGCCACCGTATCGTTCCGTCTCTGGCTCGTATGTGATGTATTGAATGCTATTATTTGGAAACCACTTTTCGTCTTCGTTCAAGTTTTTAGCCCAATCGGGCAATTGCCGCTCGGATGGGTTTTCTTTAAAAAATTGGTTAAAGTAACTGTCTATTGCTGGTTTAACATTATTTATTAAAGCTTCTTTGTCCCCATAAAAACGTAACCTAATATGTGGGCCTCGTTCCCAATATCGAATAAAAAAGAAGTTTTCAACTCCATCAATTTGCCTCATTTTATAGGCAAACGGACGCACATGTTCGGTTAAAAAATGGTCCCAAGGCTCTGTATAATATAAATAGGCAGCCAACCAGTATTTGTCGTTGCTTGCTTGGTATAATGATGTATCCATACATCCAAATTTAAGCCTTTTTTTTTACAGTCACTATAGCCTATGGCATAATTAAGTCATGTCTTACTCAAAATATCTTTTTAGTCCGCAATATTTTAACCATTTTGCAAACGAACCATAAAGTGGAGCAATGATAAAAAAAATTCCAAATACCTATGTGATTGTATTTTCCATTTTAATCTTCATTATTTTATTAACTTGGATCATCCCGTCAGGTGAATTTAATAGGGTTCAAGTAGATGGACGGTCACTTATTGAGGAGCAATCTTATCATGAGGTAGAGGCATCCCCACAAGGCTTTGGCGCCTTTTTTTTAGCTCCAGTACGGGGCTTTATTCGGGCAGCCCAAATCATTGCTTTTGTTTTAATTGTGGGAGCCTCATTTTCTATATTTACTAAAACGGGCGCCATTAATAGCGGCTTAGAGATGCTAATTCAATGGAGTTTGAAAAAAAGAGTGTATAAAAGGCTCATGATACCGCTTTTAATGATCTTTTTCTCCCTTGCTGGAGCAACATTTGGTATGTGCGAAGAAGTATTAGTATTTATTTTAATTACCATACCTTTTGCCCTTGCCCTTGGCTATGATTCTATTGTAGGCTTAGCCATACCTTTTGTAGGTGCTGGTGCGGGTTTTGCAGGTGCATTTAGCAATCCATTTACACTTGGTATAGCTCAAGGCATTGCAGAATTACCTCCAATGAGTGGATGGGCCTACCGTATGGTGGTTTGGAGTGTGATGACAGCTATTGCCATTATATTTGTGCTTCGATATGCACTGAAAATTGAAAAGAACAAAGAAAATAGCCCAGTTTATGATATTGATCAGAAAAGAACTATATTGAACACAACCAAAAATGAACAAAAGGTACTTACACTGCCTCATGCATTATCCATATTGGTATTTGTGGGAGGGCTTGGTGTACTCATTTATGGTGTAACGAATCTGCACTGGTATATCAACGAAATTGCGGGCTTATTTTTTGCAATGGGGCTTTTGGCCGCATTTATTAATAAATTAAAAATGAATGATGCGGTGGATGCATTTATTTATGGAGCAAAAGATATGGTCAATGCAGCACTTTTAATCGGGATATGCCAAGGGATGTTAATTGTTGCTGAAGATGGTAAAATTATAGATACCATACTTTTTTATACAGCAGATATTACTAAAGGAATTCATAAGGGTTTTTCGGTACAAGTGATGTTTTTAGTGCAAACGATGCTTAATTTCTTTATTCCATCAGGCTCTGGGCAAGCCGCCTTAACCATGCCTGTCATGGCACCTTTAAGTGATTTATTAGGGATTACTAGACAGACGGCCGTATTGGCGTATCAGTTGGGTGATGGTCTATCCAATATGATTATACCGACGAGTGGCGTGACCATGGGTATACTTGCTGCTGCTGAAATACCTTATGAAAAATGGTTTAAATGGTTGTTGCCTCTATTTGTCATTTTTGTTATAGTGGCGATGGTATTGCTGGCATTGCCTGTAATATTTTTCAACTGGGGGCCATTTTAAATAAAATGAATAAATTTGGCAAAAAATATTCAAAATGAAGCTAAACAATAAGCATTTTCTTGTATTTGCGAGTTTTTTAGGCCTTACTGCCGTTGCTATTGGCGCCTTTGGTGCCCATGCTTGGAAGGACTTACTGCTTAAAAATGGAAAGTATGATGCCTTTAAAACAGCATCTTTTTATCATTTTATCCACGCCCTACTACTTTTTGGAATTAGTCATATTAAAGCTTTAAATAAATCATTGGTATTGGCTAAGTATTTTATTGGAGTTGGCGTATTGTTATTTTCTGGCTCCCTCTATTTAATTGCATTAACTACTTGGCCCTCAATTGCCTTTGTAACCCCCATTGGAGGAATAATACTCATGATGGCGTGGTGTGCACTAATATTTTATTCCATTCAAAACAGCAAATAGCATAACCTATTAGCTAAATTAATGCTAAAATATATAGTAATTTATATTAAATGTTACATAAGTAGGTAATGTAACTATAATAGTTATTGATTTTGAAAGGTTTAAACGTTATTTGTCTTAGGTATTTAGTTCTAAATTTTGAATGAGATAATTGAAGATGAAGTCAAAAGTAAAGAAAGTATTGGTTTATACCTTAGATGACCCAGCAATAGATTGTGTATATTTTTTACCAAAGTCAGTTGATAAAGTAGAAAATGATGATAATGAAGATAAAAAAGAAATGGGAAATTTTAGTTTATTAGATTATTACCTGAAAATGAGTAAGAATAGTATTGTAATTTATTATCGGGGACCTTTTACTAAGCATATCTTGGCTGAAATAAGCAAAGATATTCGTGAGAAAATTAAAATTAATATGCCATCAGGTAAGAAAGTATTTTCCATTTTTATTGAATTGGCTCAAAATATTTCATTGTATTCTGCTGAGCGAAATCAATATGGAGAAGGTGAAAACCTACCTGGCAATGGTACGTTTGTAATTACCGAAACGGATAATAATTATACATTAACTTCTGCTAATTTAATTAGAAATGAGGTGAGTTCAAAGATTATGGATAAATGCACTATGATCAATTCTTCAGACAAGAATGAACTCAGAAATATGAAAAAGGAATTGCGTAAATTACCTCATACTAGTGGACGCGATGGTGCCAATATTGGTTTAGTGGATATTGCCTTAAAGGCTAACAATCAACTCAATACTAATACATATAAGTTAAACGATCAGCATTCATTTTTTTCATTGTCGGTCGAAGTTTCAAAATAATTTCAACTAAGCAAAGTTATGGATAGTCTTATTATTAAAGGAAAGAAAGAAACATATTTTACACCAGCTGTCAATTTTGATGTACAATCTGGCTTATGCATTGTAAGCGGAGAGTCATACCTTGAAAACACAAACGAATTCTATAGCCCGTTGGAAAAATGGTTACGTGAGTATTTAGAGGCTAAAGATAATTTAGTTTTTAATATTAAGTTAACTTATTTCAATACCTCTTCTTCGAGGTCAATATTAGAATTGCTTACTGTTTTAAAGGTATACAAAGATCTTGGTAAGAGCATTGAGGTAAACTGGTTTTATGAAGAGTGGGACGAGGATATGCTGCAAGATGCAGAAGATTTCGCGGAGGATTCTGGCTTAGATATCAATATAATGACATTTACCGAAGAAGCCGAAGAAGCATAAAAGTTGACCATAAAAAACTAAAAAATACTGTGATTACTAGTAAATAGATTACCTATTTGCTAGTAGTTCAGGTATAAATAATGTCTGGTTATTTAATATTCAAACGGAAGAAAAACTTCTGTTGTCTCCCAGGCCAATAATAACTTGCCTTTGCCATCTTGGCCATCAAATGCTATGCCGAATGCTTCTCTTTCTTTTTTAGAAGTTACAGCTGGTACGGTTACTCTTATTACATCTTGAGATTCATCATAATCATAGGCACCCCACGTATGCAATTTAGCATTGAATATTATGGTCCATTCTTTAGCATTTGGGATGGTATATAAAGTATAATTACCTGATTTAATTTTTTTTCCTGCAAATGTAAAATCACGATACAAGTTGATTTCGGTTGATTGATTGGCGCCTGTTCTCCAAATTTTACCGTAGGGTACTTTCTCACCAAGCATGGTACGTCCTTTCTTTTGTGGCCTGCTATAAATAATTCTTGCCGCTGGCTTGGTGCCTTGCCCATCTGGCCTAAAAATAGCTAAGTCTAGTGGGCTCTTATCCAAATCTTTAATTTTTTGCGCTTTGCTCACAGGGAACACAAGAGCAATCATAATAAGTAAATGAAATATTCTCATCATAACAGGTTGATTAATAATTTTACTTGATAATTTAATATAAAAGGCTTGAGCTAAACAAATTATTTGACACAAATGGTTAATTTGATGTGTAAATGCTTAGAGTTGTATTCAAGCTTTTGGTTGAGTTGCTTTTTATGAAATTAATCAATATCGGAAAAGTGCCATTTTATGGGATGAGCCAACTAAAATAATGGATTGAATTACAATTTAAAATGAATAAAATTAGCAAAAATCATTTAATATAAATCTAAATAGTTGCTAGTATAGATAAATAATGAATGAAATTAGCAAAAAATATTCAAAATATTATCCTGCCCTGGCGCAGGTTCCCCAAACCTGTGCCTTAGAACAATTATTTTGTCCAAAAATCAACATAAAATCCAACTATATTTTACACGTAATTTGCCAATTTTGTTCAAATTAGATGAACACCACATGGCACAGGTTCGGGGAACCTGCGCCAGAATTCGGTTGGGTATTATAACGGATAGTCATGCAATATAAATCTAAATAGTTGCTAGTATAGATAAATAATAAATAAAATTAGCAAAAAATATTCAAAATATTATCCTTCATTATGGAATGCGCGTTCTTTCTAATTTTGTGGTTTTTCAAGTTCAATATCGTAACAACCCCAACGATAAGCGTATGTTCCCTCTTCTGTAAGGAAAAAGGCGTCTTCTCCTTCAATTACGGTGATGGCCTCCATGGCATCATCATATTTATCAAACACGATGACAAAATGATGCATTTCACCATACGTCAGAGAGTTTCGGACGTTATCTTGATACAAATAGTAGATGTCTTTGACTTTTTTAACTTCTTCTGTTTTGACATTTGTAAGTGTAAAGGCATCTCTATGCCCAATGGATGCTGTAAAAATTACGGCTTTCTCGTAGCGTAACACGCTTTGTATGATATGAAAGTGCACCACCACATCAGACTCAGTAATTTGAACACGATCAATATATAGACCTTTTCCTCTACCATCACATTGAGTGGTAAGTTTGTAGTTCTTGATGATGCGTTGCTTGGCAATATACTTTTCAAAATCGTGTTTATCTGCGTTTTTACCCTGTTTATATAATGTTTTTTTGGGAGTGGTATTACGCAGTGTATATTCAGTAGTATAGCCTTCTCTTAGCCCATTTTTAACTTCAATTTCATACCTTTTATTTACACCATCTGAAAAATACTCTATTACAGTGCCTGTATATGGTTTGCCATCTAGTGTAAACTGCTCATCAACAATATAGTCTTCTTCATATTTTCTCGTACAAAGTATTTGATCAAAATGGATTTTCCAAGTTCCAACGCGCTTATTTTGATG
>JAUIFR010000222.1 GCA_030430325.1 Bacteroidia bacterium
TTTAGATCAATTTTTCGAGTAATTAAGTCATTAAATCAAGCTAGTTTTCGAAGATTTTGATATTAACGAAAAAAGAGAACTATTCTAATCTAAATTAATGTCTTATTTTAATTTAGAAAATCAATAGTTAAATTTTGAAAAACATTATCAATTTATAAGCTTTTACTTATTAATAAATACTGCTGACATTTTTATTATTGCTAATTTAAATTATTAACTAAATGAAAAAGTCGCTTTCAAAAGAAAAGCAGGTAGTTTTTATTCTAAATGCACCTCGATCAGGTTCAACACTTTTAAAATCAATATTAGATAAGCATCCTAAAATATTTGCTCCATCTGAGCTACATTTATGGCAATATGACCATCTTGAAGACGCCAAAGCCCATCTTCGATTAACAAGAATGGCTGACGGTATACTCGAATGTTTTACCAGGCTGCTAGGTTCAAAAGAAGAAGCTCAGAAGGCTTATCATCACCTCAAGTCACAGAAAAAACCTCCAAGAGCTATTCTTCAATGGATCATGGAGCGTCAAAATGAAAACTTTTTGATAGATAAATCCCCAACATACCCTTCAAATATAGATGTACTAAATCGTATAGAAGCATTTACAATGCCGAATAATAATAAAAAGCCCTTATATATTTTTATCAGAAGGCATCCTTTTGATGTTTTCAAATCAATGATTGAAAACGATTTTCATAAATTAATAAAAATTTTAAATATAAATAGGGTTAGAATGATCAGAGCAGATAAAGATATTACCTCCCCATTATTAATAACATACTCTGAAACTTCTGATAATCCTTGTAAAACACCTCTTGAAAAAATTGAATCGTTCTGTTTTAATAGTTTGAGGAATATTGGTCTATTTTTAAATGGAATTCCACAGGAAAGGCAGTTTCATTTATCCTATAACGAATTGGTTTCTAATTCGAAAGCAACTATCCTAAAAATGTGTAACTTTTTAGGCATTGATTATTGTGAAGACATGCTTCATCCTTATGAGTACCAAACTAAGCATAAAAATATGAAAGAAAGTGTTGGTGATCCAAACTATTATAATCATAAAACTATAAATAGGGACTTTGTAATGAAATGGAAGAAAAATGAAAGTTGGTGGAAGGAGCAAGTCTTTTCTCAAACAACACTTGAAATGGCGAGACACATAGGATATGAATTTCCCGTAAAAATTACTCGAAGCCCACTCACCCCTGCGCAAAAAACTTTTATTTTAAATTATAATAATATAATTCCACCATACTTCTTAATCGTTCAGTATGAAATTAATTTTTCAAAAAATAAATTTCAGGAGGATCATTTTAAAAAATCTCTAAAAAACCAAATTAAAAGGTTTGCTACACTCAGGACATATTTTCAAGAAAAAAATGGGAATTGGCTTCAATATATAGATCATGTATGTGACTTTGATCCTTTAAATTACAAAGATATTTCAATGTTATCAAAAGAAAGTGATCAGAACCATGTGATTAGTGAAGGAATAAAAAAAGTAAAGAGCAAAATTAATCCCAGCAAAAGTCCATTATTTAAAATATTGATCCATAAAAAATCAAATAATAGCTATCATGTATGTTATGTTTTTCATCATTTGATAATTGATGGCAGTTCAATGCTTAAGTTTCATAAAGCATTATGGGATGAATATTATGAAATAGAAAATTTAAATAATATAAATAGGGAGTTTGAATTAAATTATGCTGCCAGAATGGATTATTTGGAGAAAGAATATCCAGTTCAGAATGATCTCAATTTTTGGACTAAATGTAATGGCAAGCCAACGAATTGGTCAAAAAGGTTATTAGAAAAAATAGAAGATAATACTTCATCAAGTGAAGATGTGTACACTGAGGCAATCAAAATTAATAAATTTAATTCCCCAGCAAGTTTTAATTTTCATGCCATAGCTATAGCACTTTACCAAGTAATTGCTAAACTTGATAATAGCACAATACCTTTGCTTATTCATCGATTGAATCGAAGAAAACCCATACAAAATGAGCCGAATAGTCGCTCAGTGACTTGGATTGCTGGTGATGCACCTGTTCGTTTAAATTTGAAAGACACTAATTTTGATTTGGCACAGCAGCTAAAGTTAAGATTGAACGAATTACCTTTAGGTGGGGTGAGTTACGATTGGTTGATTCACAGAAATATTTTACCGCCTTTACATACGATTTGCCCCATTCGATTTAATTATTATCCACTCAAACGAAAAGAACACTATAATGAAACGCATTTTACCGATTTAACTGTTGATGTTCATCATGGAAAGAGTATGATGAGAGATTTCATAATTGATTTTATTGTTCGAGATAATATAGAGTCATGTAAAATAATAATTAGGTACTCAAAAAATATCATATCATCAAAAGAAATAGAAAATCTATTTATGGACTGGAGGATAAGGTTTTTAGAACTAACAAAAAATGATGTCAGAGCTTCACACACCAATTTATTATTATGAGATCGTTTTTTGATATTTTATTAGCCAAATTTTCATTACTCTACTATAATTCAATCAAAAAGCAATATAAAAAACTGTTAATTAATGCTTTTAAACCAAATAACAACTCCAATTTTGGTTTTAGTTGGTCAACATTAACCCAATGGTTAGAAAAATCTCCGGAAAATCTGGATTTGATGATGATGATTGGCCCAAGATGGAATTGCCATGCTGTAATCGGATTAAGTGATGTTTTTCAGGTTAGTAACTCCATATCTTTTTACGTCCAAGATATTATTAACTCTGCAACCTTTTGGACAATTGTTATTTATTCACAAGATTTTAAGACTGTTAAACACATAGGAAGCAAGGATAATTTAAATCAATTGGAATGGAAAAAAGTAAACCTAAATCCTGGAAATTACTTTTTGGGACTTCGGTATTATGAGACAGACCTCAATATAACTTTTCCTGCCATTAAAGTTGATGGTAAGCTACTATTCACAAGCTATGATGCTTCAAGTGAGAAAAAAAGGTACGAAAATTATCTCAATTCATTGAAAAAGATTTCAAAAATCAAATTTTTGTTAATGCATTTGCACGCCTATATTTATATAAAACACCGAAATAAGTTTAGGGATGACTGGATAAGAAAACATTACCTACCTGTAGGGAACCCTGAGACCCATTTTTCATATGGGCTTGTTAAAAAAGGAGATATGTTGAATGTTGAGCCAATGGAACAAAATAGAGGAATTACTTTTATTTCGATATATAACCGTAGCAGCATCCCTGTTTTTTGGGCAAAAATTGAAAATACCAAATCTATAAGGGCTACATGCTCAGGAACATACCTTATTCGTCATATATCAACAAGCTAATTTTATGAAAATTTGAAAAATTACCAAATTAATATTGCGTACCTACCGTTATTCATTTGGTACTATATTTGCTTGAGAATTGTGAAAATCAAAACGATGAATGTGTACCCCCATGATATTGAGCAAAAGATTGGGTTCGATAAAATAAGAGCATTAGTAGCGAAGCATTGCCAGAGCGCATTGGGGAAAAGCTATGCCCAAAATGCCCAGCTACTTACTACATTCAAAAAGATCAGCAAGCTGCTCGAGCAAACTCATATCTATACAAGGTTACTACAAGAATGCGGACACCTTACCTACAAAAAGGTAACTAACCTGGATGAATTACTCCAAAAGGCAACCATCGAAAATGCTTATTTATCGGAATCAGAACTGCATCAAGTTAGGCTTACGCTACAAACACTCGAAGAAGTCACCTCCGTTTTAAGTCAACAAGAGCACTTTGATATTTTATATCAATTGATCGTGCTGGATGAAGACCCACAAGCATTATTATTGTTACTCAATAAAATGCTGGACGAAAATGGGGAGTTAGTTGATCATGCTAGCGCTGAACTTGCTAAGATCAGAAAACAAATTCAGCAAGAGCAACGACATATGCGCAAAAACCTCCAACGCTTTTTAGATCAAGCAAAAGCAGATGGTTATGCCGAAGAGCATGCCACCCTTGGCATTCGTGATGAGCGTATGGTGATACCTATTATTGCTACCTACAAGCGGAAAATTCAAGGATTCGTACATGATGAATCTGCCTCTGGTCGTATCGTATACCTAGAACCTACCATTATTTTAGACGCCAATAACTTGGTGCGGGAGCTGCGTTACCAAGAAAAAAGAGAAGTGATTAGAATCCTAACTGAGCTAACCGTTCAAGTACATGCAAACAAAGCATTACTCACCAAAGCAACGCAGCGCCTTGGGTTATTAGACTATATTCAAGGGAAAGCACTTTTCGCACAAAAAATAGATGCTACCTACCCAAATTTAGTGGACAAACCCATATTACAATGGAAAAAAGCCATGCATCCCTTACTCTATTTAATGCATTTAGAAAAGAAAAAACCGACCATCCCACAAGATATCACCTTAAATGACGAGCAGCGACTCATCTTGTTGTCAGGCCCAAATGCTGGTGGAAAATCAGTTACGCTAAAAACAGTAGCACTTGGTCAGTTTATGCTCCAGCACGGTATGCTCATACCTGTTGCCGAACAATCACAAGCAGGTGTATTTAAGCAATTCTTTATGGATATTGGTGACGATCAGAGCCTTGAAGATGATTTAAGCACATACAGCTCACACCTCACACATATGAAACATTTTTTAGTGCATAGCCAACAACACTCGCTGGTGTTGATTGATGAATTTGGAACGGGTACGGACCCACAATATGGGGGTGCTATTGCAGAGGGTATTCTTAGTCAACTTATTAAAAGAAATTGTTATGGTGTGATGACCACACACTACGGTAATCTTAAGGAATTTGCCGAGCAGCATGCCAGTATACAAAATGCAGCTATGCGCTATGACACTGAGAAATTATCCCCCAAATATGAGCTTGAAATTGGACAGCCAGGGAGCTCCTTCGCACTCGAAATTGCTCAAAAGATTGGCTTACCAAAAGCTGTATTGACCTATGCTAAAGCCAAAATCGGTAAGAAAAGAATTTCAAAGGATATCAACTTAAGCAAGCTACAGCAAGAAAAAGAAAAGTACCAGCAATTAGCTCACCAATTGATCAAAGAGAAAAAAGAAGCTGAGAAGCAACGCCAAAAGTATGAGGAGCTCATACAAACGATCAACAAAGAAAAAAAGAACCTTAGGAAAAAAGCTGCGCTAGAGGCTCAAGCAATCATTGACAACGCTTCGAAAACGGTGGAGCAAACCATTAAGGCCATAAAGATGGCCGATGCCGAAAAGGAAAAAACCAAAGCAGCGCGAGAAAATTTAGAACGGGAAAAACAGCAGATCAAAAAGGAGATCCAGGTGCCGATTGAGCCTAAAAAACCCGTAAAATTAATCGTAGGTGACATGGTAACCATAGATGGACAAGAAGCTAGCGGCACCATCATTCAAATCAAAAATAAAGTGGCTGAAGTGCAGTTTGGACTTATAAATGCCAAAATACCGATCGATCAACTCACCAAGGTAGGCCATACTCAAACCACTCAAAACTCAACCACTAAGCATTCACATCTTAAAAAAATCCAAGAAAAAAGCCTTAATTTCAAGCAAACATTGGATTTAAGAGGGAAAAGAGCCGAGGAAATACATGGGTTATTAACACCTTATATGGATGAGGCCATTATGCTTGGGATCGACGCTGTGCGCATCTTGCATGGCAAAGGCAACGGCGTACTCAAAGATGTATGCCGAACCATCCTCAGAGATTACCAAAATATAACATTCGCCGATGAATCGATCGAACAGGGTGGCGCAGGTGTAACGGTGGTGAGGATGGGTTAAATACACGTCCTGGCACAGGTTCGGAGAACCTGCGCCAGGATTGAGTATCATTCCACTCCTACGTCATCAACACAGCCTTGTAGCTATTTAAATTCTTCAGGGCAATACCCGTACCACGCACTACCGCTCTTAGTGGATCTTCAGCTACGTGAATTGGTAACTTGGTTTTAAGTGCCAAGCGCTTATCAAGCCCGCGTAACAAAGCACCACCACCAGTTAGGTGAATCCCATTATCATAAATATCAGCCGAAAGCTCCGGAGGGCTAATCTCCAATGCTTTGAGCACAGCCTCTTCAATTTTTGATACGGATTTATCGATGGCAAATGCTATTTCCGAGTAGCTTAATTTAATTACTTTTGGGATACCCGTCATCAAATCACGGCCCCTGATTTCATAATCATCAGGTGGATTATCAAGCTCCGTAAGTGCAGAGCCAACTTCAATTTTTACTTTCTCCGCAGAGCGCTCACCGATCAATAAATTATGC
>JAUIFR010000223.1 GCA_030430325.1 Bacteroidia bacterium
ACCTACTGGAACGAAATTTTTCTTCCCTTCAATTAGGACAGGTTTGGGTTTCTGATATCACTTATATAAAGGTTGGTAATAGCTGGGCTTATCTAACCGTTATTATTGATCTGGCTGATCGTAAAGTGTACTTGCCCAGCAATAAATATATACCTGCTAGGTTATTAACTGAAGAGGCATACATTAGGTTATTTTTGCCTAATGCTTTAAATCTAATGTTTTTACTTTCTCTATATAATTGCTCTGACTCCTCGAATCTTCCTAAATAATAATATAAACCCCCTAAATTATTCAATGAGATAACATAGTCTGGGTGATCTTTTCCTAATAATAATAACCTACCTTCAATTACTTCAAGCAATAAAATTTCAGCCTCTTTATAATTGCCTAAATAAAAACAATACATAGTCTTATTATTGAGTGATTTTAAATAGCTGATGTTTTTAGTGCCTTCAAGAGCTTTTTTAATTTCAAGTGCCTCATCAATTAATTGGAGTGATTTATTGTAAAGTCCCAAATGCTCATAAATATCTGCTAATTCATTTAAAAACATCGCATAAGTTGTATCCATACTACCAAATTCTTGCCTAGCTTTTTCTAAACTTGTTTCTGCGTATGGAAGGCAATCTTTGTAGGCTCCATTTTGAAAGGAGATGGCTCGTAAACTATCCAATTGCCTATAACTAAAATTTAAATATTTTTCATAGGGCGATCCCTTCAAGAAAATAGGTAATGCAAATAAAAAAACAATGGTAAGTCGGTTCAATTATTTGTTGGTTTAGTCAATAAATTATCATTATAGTTAAAAATAAAAAAATATTCTGAATTAAAATTAAAAACTTATTTTAACAGGATAAAATGAGCATTCATTCTATAAAATTCAATAAAATTAGCAAAATATGTTGAATATTACCTCAAATTTCCCCATTTTACTTTAATTTTCATAACTTGCATCCTAAACCACCCACAAAGATGATAAATGGTAAAAAGTTAGTCGTTGTACTGCCTGCTTATAATGCTGAACAAACGCTCGAACGCACTTATTTGGAGATCCCCTTCGATATCGTAGATGAGGTTGTACTAGTGGATGATGCTAGCAGTGATCAGACATCTGCCTTAGCCAAAAAGCTGGGTATTTGTCATATTGTGCAACATGAGCAAAATAAGGGCTATGGAGGTAATCAAAAATCTTGTTACCAAACGGCACTTCAATTGGGTGCGGATATCGTTATTATGCTACATCCTGACTATCAATATACACCCAAGTTGATCCAATCCATGGCATACTTAATTGCTAATGATTTGTACCAGGTCGTACTTGGATCAAGGATATTAGGCAAAGGAGCACTCAAGGGTGGTATGCCTCTGATTAAATATGTGGCCAATCGTATGCTTACGCTTATTCAAAATATTTTATTGAATCAAAAACTTTCGGAGTACCATACTGGTTATCGAGCATTTAGCCGAGAGGTATTGCTTAATATTAATTTCTTAGCCAATTCTAATAATTTCGTGTTTGACAATCAAATGCTCTCGCAGATTTTTTTCCAAGGCTACGAAATTGCTGAAATCACTTGCCCTACAAAGTATTTTGAGGAGGCAAGCTCCATTAATTTTAAGAATAGTTCTATTTATGGGCTTGGTGTGCTCAAAGTATCAGTGCTGCATCGTTTGGCAAAGTGGAAATTAATTCGATCTAAGTTATATTATCGGCCTAGTCGTTTAGCCAAGGGAAATACCCATTTATCAACTCAAGCTGCCGAGGCATCACCAACCAATGCTCAAATTAACGTCGACTAAAGCTAAGTTTACGTTTTATCTGAACCAATTTCTTAGCCGCCCAAAGGAAAAACGAAATATTGAGTAAGCGACGCTGCCAAGATGATCCAGTTAACAAAAAGTAGGTACAGGTGGTTTGAACGTATTTGCTTTTAAATGCTCGACCATATTTTTGATAAAACCGCTTGCGTTGATCAAAAAAGGATAGGTCCATCTTGCCATTACTTTTGTGGAGGAGGTTAAACTCGATGGCATAGCAGGTATACCCTCTGATGTTAGCCAATTGTACCATATCAGTGCCATAAAAATGAAACCCTTCCAAATCTATCGAAAGCCCAAGATTAGCCGACTTTTTGATAAGTATAAAATGTTCGTCAGCGCTGTGTATCTGACTTGGAAACTCTCCAAGCTTAAAGTCACTGCCGTCATTTTCAGTGACTCGGATAGCATATTTTCGGATGGCAGAACCTCCAGCATTGGCAAGAATAGCCCAATTAGGGTCCATTTTATCCATTTGCTGGATGTGTTGCTCTAAATCTGCCCGGTTATCGTGATTCAGTAGGATATCTTGGTGACAAAGTATGATGTATTTGCCTGTAGCTTGAGCAATAAACTTGTTAAGTGCCTGATAAGCATCGTATTTGTTGGCACGACTATTATCCGCATATAAAAATTCACAATGTTCCTGGTCAAACCCAGCAGCCTGAAATGAAACGACCATTTCAGTATATTCTTCTAGGTCAGTTACAAGTGTGCAAATCGAATATTCTTTCGTTGCCGGATCTATTGAGTCGATCTCTTGCGTAAACGGAAGTAATTTACTTGTATCAATAGGTTCTAATGTTGCAGCCATGCTGCAAAGCTATGACTTTTTATGAGAATTTGGACAAGTAGAATGTTATATTCAACTTTTTATCCATTCCATTGCTTCCTGTTCAACTTGCGAAACAAAATGAGTGAAGGTATTATTTCCATTACTAGCCACAAGTTGCCTAATCATATCTTTCCGAATGATGGCATTTGGGGTAACGATGCCCCATTTTTTGATATTAAACTCATTGGCTATGTCTCTGGTTTTTACCCAAAACACCATGGTTTCGTCATCCCAGGCATTGGCAGCTTCAATAACCACCATTAGTTTTTTGATGTTTGGTTTGCCCACAAGCAGAATAACCTCATGAAAAGCGCTGATGTAATCATCGAGGGTAGCCTTACTCTTGAACTTCCAATAAGCCATATCACGATCTATGACTTGATTTTCATATATATTTATCATGTTGCCTGTGGTTTTATACAGTATAATTTTTATGACAAATTTATACTTATTGACATTTTTTTTATATACATGAATGTTAGTTGGCTTACATATGTGCTCTTAGTGGAATGATTATAATATGGGTTAAACTTATTTTCAATAAATTGTAATTTTATTTATATAAACTATAATTATTGAATCAAAATATGTGTTAAATAAAATAATAAATTAAAATAATAATATTATATTTAAAAAATTAATAAGAAAAGATAAACTCATGAAAAAAAAACTAAGTCTCGACAAAATCCAAGTTAGGAGTTTTGTTACACAAGAAAATAAGAAAAATGTTAAAGGTGGAGACAATTCCTTTACCTGCTTACTTACTAATTGTGTACCTGGTAAGTCTGTAGTGGTATTATGTCCTACTTTTGGATGCCCAATTCAATCTGCTGACTGCAGCTTGGCAGGAAATCTATGCCCTTCAGGTGTCGCATATTGTTAAGCATAAAAGTTTACAAAAAATCCATTTGACTTTAGTCAAATGGATTTTTTTGTTTATAATGGGTTATATTATGAATGAAATTAGCAAAATATATTCAAAAATAGCATTGTGATGAATTTAATATATTTTTTTACTACAAAATTTCTTAAAAAAATTGTGTATTTAAGAATAAATTGTTAACATTGAGCTTTGTAGAGTGAAATACTTGATTTAGCTGAATAAAGTCAATTTCTATTGTGGTTCAGTAATGTAAGTTTTATTTCATTTTATTGATTTTTTAATTTAAACGTCCTTTCTAGAAGCAAATCAATTAATTAGGTGGTTTTGGTGTATCATCACCGAATGGTTTTCAAATTTAAAAATATTTTGATCAAATTTGGCTAAATTCGTTTATTTACTGCCATTTGATCATCAAAAATGTTTGATGGAACCATCATGCTAGTGCTTAATTAATGTTTAACAATAAATTTAAATCAGTATGAAAACGAAGATTAAATTAGAGCAATTAGAGCTAACAAGCTTTATTACCAAAGAAGGTGAGAAAAATGTAAGGGGGGGACGAAGTACAAATACAAAGGGCTGTGAAAGTGTAATGTGTAGTGATAGCGGAAATTTCGCTTGAGTGGCATATGGTACTTTTAGAGACTAAAAAATGAGATAATTTAACCCGCATTATTCAAATAATACGGGTTAAATTCATTGGGAAGTACTTTGGCTTAGCTAGGTACTTCCCAAATCTGTAAAATAAAGCGTTTTGATTATTCACCGAAAAATATGATTAACTGGAGGCTTTTTTATTTAATGGTAATTGTTTTACTTGTTGGTAAAATCTATGCAAAGCCAGACTCTACTAATATTCGGCAACTCATCCTTCAAGCAGAACGTGCCAAAGGTGAACTCAACTACCAAATGGCACTAGTAACTTTTCGCAAAGCTGGGCTATTAGCTTGGTCTAAAAAACAACACAAACAACAAGTTTATTGCTTATTAAATGAGGGAGCAATTTATATCACCCTGGTGAGGTATGAATGGGCTCGAAAACCCTTGCAAGAGGCACTACGAATAGCTCAAAAACACCTCAATGAAGATACCTTGCTCCTAGCCAAATGCCATCAGCAAGTTGGGAAAGTGCTTGTGAACATAATGGAGAAGGAAGCCTTAACCAATCTACGACAATCACTATTTGCCTATCGATCAATGAATAACTCTGAGGAACTAGCAAATACATATCGTTATATTGGTAATTATTTTACACAACTAATTTCGCTTGATTCAGCTAAAAAATACCTTTTTATGGCTTTACATCACGCGCAAAAGATTCATAAGGAATCCCATCCTAATTTGGCTAATTGTTACCACGATATTGGCCGGTATTACTACTGGTCAGGCGAGAAAGAGCTCATGAGGAAGTATTACCAAAAAGCAATGGAGCTTAAGAAACAGTTTTACAAAGAAGACCACCCTGACCTCATAGAATCGTATCGTGCCATGGCATATATATACCACAGCAATGGAGATTACAAAAAGAGTTTTGCTTACTACCAGCATGAAGCTGAACTAACCAAGCGTTTTTTGGGACCAGCTCATCCAAGGTTGGGTACTTCCTTAATAGATATAGGTGTATGCTTAAAAGAAATGAAACAATTTGACAAAGCAATAAAGACACTTAAAGATGGGCAGCGTTTATTACAAAATTACCATGGCAATATGTTTTTTTACTATCCTTCGTCATTTCGAACCATGGCTATGTGCTATGAAGGTAAAGGCGATCTATTGCGGGCACAGCTATACTTTCATGAAGGGCTCCAAAAATATATACAAGAATATGGGAGTGACCACTTATACGTCGCATATAATTATAGAGATCTTGGGGAGTTTTATTTCCGAACGCACCAGTATGATTCGGCAGCCTATTATTATGATAAAACTTATGAGATATTTACACGAGAGTTTAAAAATAACGCTACTTTAGGTGGTCTATATTTAAGAATGGCCAAGAATGAAATAAAATTAGGGAACGAGTATGATGCGCTGCAAAAACTTCAAAAAGCACTTATTTGCGCCAGCTATCATTTTCAGCCTCAGTCTATATTTGAAAACCCAGCAACTCACCAAAGTAAGCAAATCATCATTTCTTTTAATGCATTAGCTGCTAAGGCAGAGGCCTTTCAGAAAATTTATGAGAATAGTCGAGATACCACATATCTTCAGGCAGCCTTTGATTCGTATGTTTTGTGTATGGAGCATATTGAAGAATTGCGGCATAGCTATTCTAAAGAGGCCAAAGAAAAAATTGGTGAGGAATCGTTTCAAATCTTTGAAAAAGCAATTGCTATAGTTTATCAGCTACATGCACTTACCAAAAATGAGTATTACCTCCATCAGGCCTTTGAGTTTATGGAAAAAAGCAAGGCTAATATGCTAGTACAAGGGCTAAAAGAAAATCAAGCCAAAATTACGGGCATCCCACAAAAACTTTTGCAAAAAGAGGTAAACCTGAGAACAGATATAGCTAAATTCAAAAAAAAGTCATTTGAATCCGAACAGAATGGGGACTCTCTAAATTATAATAGGAATCAAAATCAATTATTCCATGCCGAGGCAAGTTTAGCAGATCACATTCATTATTTGGAGGAAAATTTCCCCACTTATTATAGGCTAAAATATAAGAAAGATGCTATATCTGTGGCCGAAATTCAAGAGCAATTAACGCCATTTGAAGGTATA
>JAUIFR010000006.1 GCA_030430325.1 Bacteroidia bacterium
GAGGCAAGGTAAGGAAAAAACATTAGAGCTATCTAGCACACTTACTCGGTTGCGTACCGAGATCATCTATTGTAAAAAATGCCATAATATTGCCGATCAAGAGATTTGCAGTATCTGTGATTCACCCAGAAGAGATCAACACATACTGTGTGTGGTCGAGTCTCCTCAAGATATCCTGGCTATCGAAAATACCGCGCAATACAATGGGCTTTATCATGTATTAGGCGGCGTCATAAGCCCACTAGAAGGAGTTGGCCCTGAAGGGTTAAATATAATGTCTTTACTGGAGCGATTTAAGGATGAAGGAGGTATTTCTGAATTAATTTTGGCCCTAAGTCCTACTATGGAAGGTGATACGACAGCCTTTTATATTACCAAAAAATTAAAAGATACACCAGTGAAAATAAGCACCATAGCGCGTGGCATCCCCATCGGTGGTGAATTGGAATATACCGATGAGGTCACATTGGGCAGGAGCATTATCAATCGTGTGCAGTACGAATTTGATCGTTAGTTTTATTTACTCTTTGATTTTTTTATTTTTATCAAAATTTCATCGTATTAATCATGAAGCAAGTATTAAAAGGCCAAAAAATTGGTATTATTGGAGCAGGACTGACGGGTTCGCTATTGGCAAATTATATTAGAAAAAGAGGAGCGGATGTCACCATATTTGAAAAAAGACCCGACCCCCGCGAAAAAGGCTACATTGGTGGGAGATCCATCAACCTTGCGCTTAGCCATAGAGGCTGGAATGCTCTTAAAGAAGTAAGTATTGACCAGCGAATACAGCAAATTGCCATCCCGATGAAGGGCCGTATGCTGCATGACGTTAATAAAAATTTAAAATTCCAGGCCTATGGGCAGGCTGACCAAGCCATCTATTCTGTATCAAGAGGCATGCTTAATATGGAGCTCATTCAAGCTGCTGAAGATGCTGGCGCTCAAATAAAATTCTCAAAATCCTGTAAATCAATTATTAATAATTTAATGGAATTTGAAGATGGGCAAACAGCGTCCGCGGATATTATCATGGGAGCAGATGGTGCCTACTCGGCAGTCCGGAATCAATTGCAGTTTAAGGATCGCTTTAGTTACAGCCAACATTATTTGGACCATGGTTATAAAGAACTCAGTATACCCCCGCTAAATGATGACTTTGCACTCGAACCAAATGCCCTACATATTTGGCCCAGAAAGCAGTTCATGCTCATTGCATTGCCTAATCAGGATAAAAGTTTTACTTGCACGTTATTTCTGCCTTTTGAAGGGAAAAAATCCTTTGAGCAGCTGCAGTCCGATCAAGCCATTCTGAGGTTTTTTGAGCGAGAGTTCACTGATGCGCTACCATTAATGCCCACTTTATTAGAAGATTTCCGAGAAAACCCAACATCATCACTAGTTACCGTGCGTTGCTTCCCTTGGCATAAGGATGGTGCCTTCGTGATTGGTGATGCCGCTCATGCCATTGTACCTTTTTACGGGCAGGGCATGAACGCTTGCTTTGAGGATTGCCGGTTGCTTAATCAACATCTGGATACTTTCAACGGAAATTGGGAAAGCATGCTATCGAGTTATCAACAATTTAGGAAGCCCGACGCCGACGCCATATCACACTTGGCTCTTCAAAACTTCCTAGAAATGAGGGATTGGGTGGCCGACGAGCAATTTTTACTAAGGAAAAAAATCGAAGCTCGATTGCATGAAGAATTTCCAAATGATTGGATTCCTCAATACAGCATGGTCACGTTTACGGACATCCCATATGCTGAGGCGCTGCGCTGCGGCAACAAACAGCTTAAAATGATGGAAGAGGTGATGCGTATGCCGGATATTAAAACCAACTGGCAAACGATGGACTTATTACCCATCATTGAAAAGTGGAGAGGGGTTCGGCCAGAGGAGGTTGTAGTTTAAAATTTCAATAAATTTTGCATAATATATTGAAATAAAAATTATTTTTGAATGCAATTAGCAAATTTTATGCATTATTTTTAGGTGATTTCTTTTTGCCAAAGTAATTTCTCAAGGACCGCCTTTTTCGTATATTTTTAGCTCGAATATACCCTCCTGCCTTCTCGATGCTGGCGTTAAGCTCAAAACCAAGTAAGATAATTAGAGAAAGAAAGGAGATCCAAATCATAATAGCAATGAGCGCACCTATGGAACCATAAAGCTTATTGTATGTTCCGAAATTATTGATATAAATCGAAAATCCGAATGAGACGAATATGCTTAAAAACGCAGCCAGCAAGGAACCTACAGAAAAAAACCGCCACCTAATATGTACCGATGGTGCCAAATAATAAATAAATGAAATCGCGATCAGGAAAATCAAAAGCAATACCATAAATCTTAAAAATTGTAGTAGGTAAACGATGATGTCCTTTTTTAAAATGCCACTGTCTATGAGTATACCAAGCAGCTGCTCACCTACAATAAGTAGTATTACTGCAGAAATTAAAACAAATGCCAAAATAAGTATAAGCCCTGCGGCAATAAATAATGTCCGCAGGAAACCTCTTTTTTCTTTCGTACGATACGAACGATTAAATGCCCGCATCAATGCTCTCATACCATTAGTAGAAAAATACAATGCAAACAAAAAACCAAATGAGAGTAAGTCTCCTCTTTTTCTGCTTATTATTTCTTCAATGGTTGAGGCAGAAGCATCATAGATCGAATTTGGTAGTATCTGCCTTAATAATAACAGTATTTCGGAGCTTGAAAGCGCTTCTAAATCACCCTCAAACCCAAGCCAGGCTGCTGGCAAATTCGTATATGGCAATAAAGTAAACAAAAATAATATGGTGGGAAACAAGGCTAATGTAAAATTAAAAGCTACACCATTGGCTCGAAGTATGATATCTTGCTTTCTTATCTTTTCAAAAAAAATAAGTATGATGGCATACAACGATACCTGGCTATTTTTTAGCTTAATACTTTCTAACGTATACAAAAGCCTTTGATACAAAGCTAATTGCTCAACTCGTTCGAATAGTTTGTGGATCATCCGAATATATATTCAATACTTGATCTAAAAACGAGGGCATTCTGCAAGGCCTTCCTGTGTCCTTTGACAAAAATGCCAATATCGTTTTTCCTTTATTAATAAGTTCTTTATTTGGGTTATGAATTTCATATTCAAACCCTAGTCGCACACTTGATTTCGCGCTGATCGATGTGGAAATGGTCAGGAGTTCATCATATTTTGCTGGTTTTATATATTTAGTATAATATTCTAGCACTGGCATGATTATTCCCTGCTCTTCCACTTCTTTATAAACTACTCCTAAACTTCTAAGCGCCTCAACCCTTGCTACTTCAAAAAATGCCGCATACCTACCATAGTACACAGCTCCCATTTGGTCCGTATCTTCATACCTGACCCTAATGACTGTTTCATGTCGATACATAATTTATATTTATTTAAAGTTAAGTACGTATTTGACAAATAAGTTAAACGCAGGCACAGTCTTATCAAATGCCCTTCCATAACCTGGAATAGCATAAACATCAATTGGCATCCGCTCATCATAATCGAGTAGTACCCTAAGCCTAAACTTACCACCTAAATATAGGTTCTTAATAATAGTAGCTTGCGTTGTAAGTACAAATTCTAACCAATTTGCGCCTAAGTCGTCACCCCCAAAATCCTGCTCCAAGCTTCCCCCAAGCTCACTGTCTAGCCTATAGCTACCCTTATCACTAAACATGCTTTGCCCATACCTCAAACCAATTAACAAATCATTGCCTGGAGGAATATTGATAAATTGCACTTTGTAATCAAGCCCGATTCGTCCGTATTGTCCAACTGATTCATATCTCGTCGCATTTTTATAGGTCCTATTTGGTACAATACTTGCCATTCCCACCTCACCTGTTAGGTAAATTTGCCCAAACCACATCGCGCCTACTTCCCCCTCATACTTATACCCATCACTCAGAGCTAACTCAGCTAGTTTTAGGTAATCAAAAGCAATCGATACTTGACTCATTATTGAGGTTGAGTCATTCGGCTTTGCCAACACCACACCCTGAAGCAAGCTAAAAAGTAATAGCCAACGTATATTCATCCGAATAACATGATGTATCACAATCATTTAATTCATATCTTTCATTTGAATTGGTCATCTTTAAGTTTTGCGCTTTAAGTTCAATTTTATGATCAACTGTTACGAACGCTTGGTTTTTATATGTTACTGTAATTGAGTCTAATAATGTACTGTCATGCCCATATTTTATCCATACAGTTGAACAGTTATCCAAGTATAATGGTAATTGAAATCCACTAACTGTATCATCGACAACTAACTCAACACTATCTTCAAGCCTAATTGCCTGCCAAACAGCAACAGAGGTATCCTCATTAATAGAAGAATGAAACTTGACTTGTAAATAGTTCTCTGTATGCAAAGTACAATCTACGCAGTCTTCCTCACAACTACTTAAACCCAAAATAAGTCCAAAAGCCACCCAAAGGTACCATCTCATACTATAAAGTTACAATTATTTAATAAAATTCAAATGCATACAACAGTTTTAACCCGCATCTATATGTAATTTCTTCTTGATTTGTAATCATTGGTTAAAATAATTATTTTTTCGAGAAGGTGTAAGAGCACAATTTTAGCTTACTAACAAATATTTAATGAATATAATTAGCAAAATATGTTGAAATTAATTTGATATATTAACGTATTTTGCTAATTTCATGCAATAAAATCCAAAAGAAACCATTCATATTTTCTTACTGATTTAACTCATTTATTGAGTAAATTTTATAATTTTCCATAAACTAAATTAGCCTAAATAATAGATCATGGCTGATCATCGAACGACTCTTGTTAACGTTCCATGCAATATTTTCATTCCAGTCATAAACAAATGAAATGAAGAATTCAATAATATTATTTCTTAGTCTTTTAATTATAACTGAAGCCTTTAGCCAAACTTCTGTTTGGAAAGTAACCGGTGAAGGCAATACCATATACTTTGGAGGAACCATGCATCGGCTAAGAGATGCCGATATACCCCTTCCAGCTGAGTATGACTTAGCATTTGATAAATCACAAATTATAGTATTCGAAGTAGATTGGAAAATGCTTAAGGACCCCACTGTTAGGGCTAATATTGTAAAGAAAAGCTGGTATGATAAAGACCCAAAGTATAAAAAAATATTAGATAAAGATGTTTACAAAGAGTTAAAACGAGCAAGCTGGCAGCATTATACGCTCGGAGCTACTTTGTACAAACATCCTAAGCCCATTATAATAGGTCAATTGATTTCTGCACAAATACAGCACGATCTTGGATTTAAAGACAGAGGGGTTGAGGACATTATTTATAAAAAAGCAAAGAAAAAGAAATACAATAAAAAACTCGATCATCTTGAAGGCATTTATAGTTCATACGATAAAATCGTCAACTATGGAATTGGTAATGAAAATCTGTATTTAAAGCGAACGTTTGAAGACCTCAAAAACTATGAACATGAAACACTCACCTTGCTAATGGACTGGCGAAAAGGGTGGCATGAAAGTACCACTCAAATACTAACAAGAATGAAAGAAGACCCTCCATTTTATAAAATAATAGTAAAGGATAGAAACTTAGCTTGGATCAAAAAAATTGACCAGTATTTTCAAACCAAAGCAATAGAATTTATACTAGTAGGAAACGCCCATATGCATGGAGAAGATGGACTATTAACACACTATAGGAATAAAGGGTATACCATTGAGCAAATCATTGCAAAATAGACATTTTAATTGTAAAAAATACTTAATAATGAATATAATTTGCTAATTTCATTCAATTTCTCCTGCTTTTCGAATACGTTCATTTATCGCGCGCCCAATGCCATAATTTGGTACGTACTCCATCAAAATAGTAGAAACCGAGGCATTATCGATGGTTCGAAGCGCTTTAAACAAATTTTTAGCGGCCTCTTTTAAATCTCCTGATGGAGATAGTACTTCTTGAGGTAATCGGCCATCTGGCACATATTGCTTTTGGAAACTGATTATTCCAATATCATCTTGATCAAATTTTGGAATCAGCTGCGCGATATCGCCAATAATTACTTTTTTATTTGGAGCATAATGCTTTTTATGGGCACCTGGTGCAATTTTTATATTTTTTTTAGGAATTATAAGGGGTTTTCCAAGTACTTTTTGTAGAGATTCCTGATCAATTGCGCCCTCACGAAGCAATATCACCTCACCCTTTTCAAAGTGAATAATAGTAGACTCAATACCAATCTCACACGCACCTCCATCCAAAATATAGGGGATTTTTCCTCCAAGCTGATCCAACACATGCTGAGATGAGGTCGGACTTATATAGGTAAAGGGGTTAGCGCTTGGTGCTGCAAGCGGAAAGCACAACAAACCTAGTAATTCTCTAAATAAATTATGCGATGGCATTCTAATCGCCATGGCTGGTAAACCACTGCAAAGTATATCTGGGATATGATTCTTTCTGGGCAATGTCATAGTCAATGGCCCTGGCCAAAAGGCCTGTGCAACCTGGTAAGCTTCATCTGGAATATCCTTACAAAGTGTTTCAAGCCAATCGATCGATGCAATATGTGTGATGAGCGGATCAAAACTGGGCCTATTTTTTACTTGAAATATTTTGGCAATGGCTTCTTCATCAAGGGCATTACCTGCTAGACCATATACCGTTTGCGTTGGCACTGCGACTAATTCAGACTTTTTAAGTAAATCTACTGCCCGGCCTACATCCCGGCCGATTTCGGTAGCATACTCCATTTACTCCGTCTTATTTTGCTCTTCCTCTTTTAACTCTGCAGCCCAATTAAATCGGTCTGCGGCGCTGAACTTCCATGGCGAAAAGTTATTTTCCACATTTTCAAACATAGCATTCCAAGATGCCGGAGAGCTCGACTCCTCAAGAGCAGCATAACGGCGAAGCTGTAAAATGATCGAAAGAGGATTAATATTGACCGGACAAGCCTCAACACAAGCATTACAAGTAGTACAAGCATTCACTTCTTCCGCACTAATATAATCACCTAACAAAAACTTGCCATCTTCCAAGCCTTTGCCTTTGCTAGCTATGCTACTTCCTACTTCTTCAACTCGGTCCCGGGTGTCCATCATTATTTTGCGAGGAGATAATTTCTTACCCGTAATATTGGCCGGGCATTGCGCTGTGCAACGACCACATTCCGTGCAGCTGTACGCATCCATGAGGTTCTTCCAGGTCAAATCATTCACATCCTTGGCTCCTAGTCGGGCAATTTCACCTTGCGTTGTATTTTCTTGAGCAATACCCAGCATACTCTTTACTTCTGTCGTCACTTCCTCCATATTGACCATCTTACCTTTTGGAGAAAGGTCAGTGAAATAAGTATTCGGGAAGGCCAAAAATATGTGGAGATGCTTAGAATAAGTAACATAAACGGCAAACGCCAAAATACCCATGATGTGAAACCACCAAGCCAATCGCTCCACCATTACCAAGGCACCATCGCTCATCCCAGCAAAAAGCGGCATAAAAAAGCTGCTAAAAAATAAGGTCCCTGTTTCATTATAATGGGCCATACCTCGCTCTTGCAAAAGCTGATCCGTAGCATTCATGGAGAGTATTGCCAACATAAGTACCGACTCAATCACCAAAATCAAATTTGCATCCAGTGTTGGCCAGCCCTTCATCTCAATTTTTTTGAAGCGATCAATACCTAATACATTTCTCCGAATTAAAAATACAATACAAGCTACCAAAACCGCCACTGCAAAAAACTCAAATACATTCATCATCATGCCATAGGCACTGCCTAGGAACGGTGCAAACACTCGATGTGTGCCAAGCAACCCATCAATTACAAACTCCAATACCTCGATATTGATGATTAAAAATCCTGCATATATAAAAAAGTGCAGTATGGCTGGTATTGGCTTTTTAAACATCTTTTTTTGACCAAATGCGATGAGCAACATTTGCATAAGGCGCTCATTGGAGCGTTTTTCGGGCTTGTAGTCCCTACCTAATTTAATATTGCTTCGAATACGTCCGATTCTTTTAGCCAAAAAGTAACCCGCTACACCAAGTGTGATCAAAAACGCGATTTGTGATACCCACTGCATAAGTTTCAATAATTGAATGAATAATAAGGCAATTTAACGAAAAAATGCTTGAAGCATCAATTTGTACTTCAAAGTTTTAATTTTTAGCTTTTTTTGAACATATTTTGCTAATTTTATTCAAATTATACACATTCTGGAACATTTTCACGCCACTTGATTAAATCTTCAATCAATCCAGATATCAAATTGAATCCAAAATGCGATTACTTACAGTGTATAACAATTTCAAAAATTACTTACCGCTTGTCAATCAAAAGTATCCGCTCAAATAAAAATGCTTTTAGATCAACTATTTATTAACGATAATGGTATGTAATTGTTCAAAAATGAACAAACATTGACCGGTTTTGATACAGAATTAAGATATCAAAATATATTAATAAACTGATTATTAGTTTATTATAAATTTGGTATAGAAACTGTAAACCTGTAAATGAATAAACAACAAACTTATGAATAGTAGAAAGTTATTGGTAGGATTAGGAGTAATTGCCATTTTAGGTGGATCTATTGGGCTCATGGGGTTCTTAAGTAAGCAAAAAAAGGAAGAAAAAATGCCTAAGCTGCCACGAATGCAGAAATACGTTCATACTAAACCCGTAAATTACGCTGAAATACAAACAGAAGTTATTGCATTTGGTCGCGTAAAATCCGCTCAACCACTTGATCTGGTCGCAGAAAAAGCAGGAAGGGTGAAAGCGGGTGATGTCAGTCTTAAAAAAGGGCAGCGCTTCAGTAAAGGGCAACTTCTATTTTATATTGATGATAAAGAAGCGAAACTCAATTTACAAGCTCAAAAAAGTAATTTTTTACGTGATATTGCCACCATATTACCTGATTTTAAGGTGGATTTCCCTGATTCTTACGATGCTTGGGAACAATACTTTAAGTCAATAGATTTAGATCAAAAATTACCAGAATTACCTAATAAGGTTACCGCTCAGGAAAAAACATTTCTTTCTACCAAAAATATCTATAGTAACTACTTTACCATTAAGAGTTTGGAAGAAAGTTTATCCAAATACAAAGTGTATGCGCCCTTTTCAGGCACCATTTCAGATGTTTACCTGCATCATGAAGCCTTTGTAAACCCAGGCACTAAGTTGGCTCAGCTCATTAATACTCAAAACTTGGAGCTTGAGGTTAGTGTTGAAGTAAACGATATTTCTTGGATCAGTAAAGGTGAAGAAGTTAAACTTTCAAATGAGGATGAAACATCTCAATGGCAAGGGTTTATCAAACGTATTGGCGGCCATGTAAACCCTCAAACGCAGTCAATCGATGTATTTATAGCTATTAAAGGCGAAGCGCAAATCTATGATGGCATGTACCTAAAAGCAAAGATTCCTGGCAAAAAAATCAGCAAAGGTTTTGAAATACCAAGAAGTGCATTGGTAGATAATAACCAAGTTTATACTGTAGAAGACACACTTCTTAAAATACAAGAGATTAATGTGCTGAAGACCAATTCGAACACAGTCGTTATCGATGGAATTGCATCACAAAAAGATGTAGTTATTGAGTCTATGACGGATGCTTACAACAATATGCCTATCCGAAAAATGAGTGATCGAAACAATGATCTGAACAAAGTGGCCTCTAGGAAAAAGAAAAAAGAAACGGTCAAAAAAGACCAACCTAACGCCTAATTTGAAGCATTATGATGAGAAAATTAATTCAATATTTTGTAGCCTATCCCATACTTGCCAATATTATTATTGGTTTGACAGTCATTGCCGGGGTAGTAAGTATATTTAATACCAAGAAAACATTTTTTCCAACCCGGTCTACCCGCAATATCGTCATTGAGGTGGTTTACCCAGGTGCCTCACCTGAGGAAATGGAAGAAGGCGTAACGCAAAAAATAGAGGAAGCCATCAAGAGTATTGCCGGGATTGATGAAATTACCTCAAACTCATCTGAAAATAGTGCAAATGTCAACATTGAAACACTTCAAAACTATGATATTGATGAAGTTTTTACAGAAGTTAAAAATGCCGTAGACCGGATTAACAGCTTCCCCGGAGGTGCTGAAAAGCCTGTAATTTATAAACGTAAACCACAATCTACCGCCATGTGGCTTGGTATTACCGGTGATGTGGATTTGATGGCACTCAAAAAGTTTGGTGAAAAAGTAGAAGATGACTTACTTAATTCAGGTGTTGTCTCCCAAATAAACTTAATGGGGATTAACGAACGTGAGATTTCCATTGAAGTTTCAGAAGATGATTTATCACGCTACGGGCTTACTTTTGATGAAGTTGCTGCCGCTGTGAGATCAAATAACCGAGATATTTCGGCTGGATCACTCAAAACGAAAGAAGAAGAAATCATGATACGCTCGAATGCGAAAGAAGATGATGCTGCAGTAATTGGACGTATTGTATTGAGAACCAATGCTGATGGAAGCCGACTCCTGCTGAGTGATGTAGCAATGATTGAGGAGCGCTTTACGGATGTTCCCAATAAATGGACATTAAATGGGCAGCGGACCGTTTTCTTACAAGTAAATAAGCTCGAAGACGAGGACCTCCAAGAAATTTCTCAATTCGTAACAAATTATGCAGAAGAATTCAATGAGGCCAACCCAGGAGTTAATTTAATTATTACTTATAACTTCTTTGACATGCTGAGTCAGCGTTTAGAAATGCTACTCAATAATGGTGTGGTTGGATTACTACTAGTACTCATTGCACTGGGTTTCTTTTTAAATTTAAAGCTCTCATTTTGGGTAGCATGGGGCATTCCATCTTCCTTCTTAGGGATGTTTATAATTGGCACTATGGCTGGCCTTACTATTAATATGATTTCACTTTTTGGAATGATTGTGGTGATCGGTATACTTGTGGATGATGGTATCGTGATTGCTGAAAACATTTATACGCATTTCGAAAAAACAGGAAACCCTTATAAAGCAGCTGTAGATGGAACTATGGAAGTATTACCAGCAGTTGCAACTTCCGTTACTACAACCATTGTTGCTTTTAGCCCTCTACTAATATTAGAAAGCTTTGAGTTTTTATCTGACATGGCCCTAGTGGTAATCACATGCCTTGGTTTTTCTCTTTTGGAGGCCTTTTTTGTGCTACCTGCACACTTAGCTAGCCCTCATGTGCTTAAGAAAATGAAACCAGGCACCACATCCACCTTAATTCGGAACAAAATAGAATCCGTCATTAATTTTATGCGATTTAAACTTTATGGTAACATGCTCAAGTTTACCATGAAATATCGTTACTTGTCTCTTGCGTTTGTTGTAAGTCTTTTCCCAATTCTATTTGGTTTGTTAGGTGGAGGCTTTATTAAAGCTACCTTCTTCCCCAATATCCCTTTTAATAACTTTCAAGTAAATGTTGTTTTTAAACCTGGTACGCGAGAGATGAAAGTAGAAGAATACTTGGAAAAATTTGAAACATCAATTTGGGAATTAAATGACGAGCTAAAAACCAAGTATGATATTGATGAAGACTATATTACATTTACCTTTAGTGGTACTGGTAATACTATGAATGGTTCAGACGTAGGTAGCCATGCTGGTGGTGTGAATATTTTTTATAAGGAACTTCAAGATGCACCCTTCAACAGCTTTGATTTAGTAAGAATGCTGAGCGAAAAAATTGGAGAAGTACCTGAAGCAGAGAAATTTACCATTGGCGGTGAGCAGCGATTTGGCAAACCAGTATCGGTACGTTTACTGGGCAGTAATTTGGATGAATTGAATACCGCTAAGACTGAACTCAAGAATTCCCTTAAAGAAATTAATGATTTAAAAGATATACAAGATAACGTTGCCATTGGTGCACGTGAATTAAGGCTTGATCTAGATCAAAAAGCTTACTTCATGGGATTGACCAGAGAGGAAGTCGTACGTCAAATCCGGCAGGGATTTTTCGGTGAAGAAGTACAGCGCCTGCAAAAGGGTAGTGACGAGGTTAAAGTTTGGGTGCGTTATCCAAATTCAGGCCGAATTAGCCTGGGCCAGCTTGAGGACATGAAAATTAAGGCAGGCCAGGGTCAGGAGTATACTTTAAATGAAATTGCATCATACGAAATGGGCAGGGGGATTGCCGGTATAAGGCATATTGACGCAGAGAGAGCCGTAACAGTTGAAGCAGATTTGGTAGATCCATATGCTGAGGTGCCACCAATTGTCAAAAAAGTAAAGGATGACATCATTCCACAACTTGAGGCAAAATTTCCGACTGTTAAATTTGAGTTTGGAGGGCAATCAAAAGAAAGCGCCAAAGCCTTTCAAGAGATCATGCTTTATTTTGGGGGAGCCTTTTTGATCATTTTTTTCCTAATTATGCTCACTTTCAAGTCATTTTACCAGGCAGTACTGATTATGTCGATGATTCCCTTGGGCTGGATTGGAGCCGCTATTGGTCATGGTGTTGAGGGGTTCCCCATTTCTTTACTTAGCGCCTGGGGTATGGTAGCCTTATCTGGCGTAATCATTAATGATGCTGTGGTATTTTTGGCAAAGTATAACACCAATATTGGGTTGGGCATGAAGGCCCAGGATGCAGCTTACGATGCTGGTTTATCAAGATTTAGAGCCATTATGCTTACTTCAATTACTACGGTGGCTGGGCTGTACCCACTTATACTTGAGAAGAGCTTTCAAGCGCAGTTTTTAATTCCTATGGCCATTTCAGTTGCCTATGGTGTACTTATTGGTACATTTATCATTCTGCTATTTTTCCCTGTAATCATCATGTATTTTAATGATGTACGTGTGCTGGCAAAATGGTTGTGGACTGGCCGCAAGCCATCTCCCGAAGAGGTTGAGAGAGCTTATATTGATGCCAAACGTCAGGAAATGTTAGTAGCAAAAAATGTGGATCCAGTAATTTCAAATGAATTACAAAATAGTAAACCTAAAAACGGGCACCATGTTAAGCATGAATCCCTTTACAATGAAGAATGGTCTAACTAATTTAATTATGAAGATAGGTTTATACGTAGCGATAATTATAATTGGCATAGCACCTCTGCATGCGCAGGAGTCATTAACCCTAGCTCAAGCGCTTGAATTGGGCCTTGATAACAACTTTGGGATTAAAATCGAGAAGGAGCGAGTAGCTATAAGCAAAAATAATAATAATTGGGGCGAAGCCGGCAGGATGCCCTTACTTAATGTGGGTATTAACCAAAATAATAACATCAATGATATTATTGTAGCAGCGAGCCCTTTTCAGCCAACAGGTCAAATTATTTCAAACAATTTAAATCCCAATGTCAATTTAAATTGGGTGATATTTGAATCATTTAAAGTAAATATGAACAAAAGCAAACTTGCTTTATTACAGGAGCAAAGTGCTGGCAATGAAGCCATTGTGGTGGAAAATACCATGCAGGCCATCATTTTGGCCTATTATACGGTACTTTTGGAAGAAGAACGCCTTGATGTGCTTCAAAAAGTACTGACCTTATCGCATGACAAGTACAATATGATGCAAATGCGCAAGGAACTTGGTAATGCCGTTACGTTTGATATTCTGCAAGTTAAAAACAATTACCTAACGGACTCCACCAACCTAATAAGGCAAACTCTTAATGTTAAAAATGCCAAACGAAACCTTAATTTGTTGCTGGGGCAGGACGTTGAAAAAAGACTTGATTTGGCAGATTCGCTTAAGGCATATTATAATGAATATAGCTTTGACGAGCTATATACAAAATTGAGCGCCAATAACAACACCTTGCAAAATCAATATATTAACCAGAGCATCCTCAAAAATGAAATCAATATCCAAAAAACGGCTCTATTCCCAAGATTAAGCATCGATGTAGGAGGCAATTACACAGCTGGTGTGACTGATAACACCAACGCTAATTTTAAAGGTGATTTCGATAACCTTGGAAGCGTTTCAACCCAAACCGGATTTTATTATGCAAATTTTACATTGAGTTACACATTATTTAATGGAGGCAGAGTAAAACGTCAGATAAAGAATGCGAAGATTAACGAGCAAATTGGACAACTCCAGTTAGAAGACATGAAATTGTCCCTAAAAAATGATTTGTTATCGGCTTATGATCTGTATAAACTAAGGGAAGAACTCATTGCCATTTCTCAGGAAAATTTAGAAACGGCAGAGTTGAATCTGCAAATTGGCTCCGAGAAATACAAAAATGGAACAATTAATTCATTCAATTATAGAGATTTGCAGGTAAATTACCTTAATAGTGCTTTGAGTTTTCTTCAGGCTAATTATGACTTAATTGAGTCAAATACTGAGCTTATGAGGCTTGCTGGCGAGATTTTGGATGTGCAAAATTAGTTTTTTGAACATTTTTTGCTAAATTTGTTTAAATTTTTGATTTTTTAGGGCATGTTATTGTTTATCGATATAAATATTATCATCTAATTTTTTTAATGTCTTCATAAAATCCTTTTCATTTAATACAGATAATTGATACTTGGCAATTTCTTTTAACTTGGTAAACCTTTCATTCTTATCCATTTTTTCCTTGATCATTTGAGCATTTAAAATCTCCAGATTGGACAAAATGGCGAGCTCATTTATACTTGCCATATCTCTAATGTTCATAGATTTTTTAGTAAATTCTGGATTGGCCTCACTCCAATCTTTAGCAGTACATTTAAAAAGAGCCACATTTAACAAATCCGCTTCTTGCGCATAAGCTAACCATTCACTCCTATTTTCATAGTTCTTATCTGGAATTATATATTGCTTTACTGCTTCTGTGTGAAAGTAATAATTGGTCTTACTCAAGATCCTTTTAACGTTCCATTCTAGGTTATATTGATTTGATTCTGCTTCCTTCAATCTCTGATATTCCGTGATCAAATACAGTTTAAAAGTAGGACTAATCCAAGACGCAAACTCAAAAGCCAGGTCCTTGTGCGCATAGGTCCCGCCATACCGTCCTGATTTTGATACAATTCCAATGGCATTTGTTGATTGTACCCATTTTTTGGGTGTTAGGTTGAAACTATTTAGTCCAGCTTGCTTTCTAAAGGTGTCGAATTCGACACCTTTAAAACTCGGGTTATTTAATACCTCCCATAAACCAATAAACTCTACTGTATTTCTATTTCTCATCCAGTTACGAATATGATCAGACCCTTCCTCCGTTCTTACAATATCAGTCAGGCTAATGTAATCATGCTTTTCTTGCCTCATAATTGAAATAACTTTGTTATCAACCATTAATTTAGAATTACTAGCCATATCTTAAACTGGTTTTTATTACAAATTTTTAATTTAGGGTAATTTTTACAAATCTATAAAATTACCCAAAGCCACACAATCGCCTGAAAATGCTAGTTTTCTTTAATGATTTCCCCATTTACCTTCACACCAAATATAGATTTGCACATATATAAATAAAGAACATTGAATTAAACTGCAATGAAAAAAAGTCTTAACGCTCAAGAAATTAATGTTAGCCAAATGATCCACATAATAAGTGGAGCTGACCTTCGGCCTATTGCAAATTTTGACTAAATAATTAGATAGTTTCTTAGCGGCATTTTTTCTAGCTCAAACTACAAAGATTACCAAATCTCATTTAAAGATTAGGCCACAATCTATATATTCCAATTTTATCATTTTATTAATTATATGTCTTTTTTATTAATATTTTTTTAATAAATAAATTATTTATTTGTCATTATTTTAAATTTATTCTAAAATTTTCTAAAAATTAGGGTAACATTTTAATGCTATTTGGTATTAATAATTGAAACAACAATTCAAAGATTAAAATTTGAAACATATTAAATGAAATATTTATCAATTAAACTAAAAGATTAAAATGAAAAAATTTGTAACACTTTACGCTGTATTATTTGTATTCGTATGTACGCTAGCTATTAATGGTTGTAAGCCACCTGAAGATCCAATCTTTGATGCCATGGGAACTTGGGAACGAACAGATGTAGATGAAGACGGAAATACAATTATCCAGTCCATGATTTTCGAAAATAGCGAAACCGTTAAAATGGGCTCTCGTATGCAAGACAATAGTTCTTCTTTATATCTAGAGTTTCCTTATACAAAAGATAAAAATAAAATTACGGTTTTTTTCTTAGACAAGGGCTTTGATTATACATTGACTTCGGCAAGCACTTTAAAAGATGAATCAATAGGAATAGAATTTACTAAACAATAAAAAAAAGTCACTTTTTCAGAAGAAGTAACAAATCATAAAACAATCAGAAAAAATCGATTATCGCTGATAATCGATTTTTTTGTGTTGATGCTGCGCTAAAATATATTTACCGAGTACATCAAACTCAATATTCACTACATCTTGAGGTAGAATTTTACAGAAATTTGTATGCTCAAAGGTATAAGGAATTATTGCCACCTGAAATTGCCGCTCGCTTACATTAACACATGTGAGACTCACCCCATTTACAGCAACCGACCCCTTCTCAATCAATTGACCTAAATGAGGCTGATTTAGCTCAAAAGTATATTTCCAACTCCCCCCCTGCTCTTGCCTAGCAATACATTTGGCCGTTTGATCTACATGGCCTTGTACCATATGTCCGTCCAGCCGATCACCCATCTTAAGAGCACGCTCTAAGTTAACTTGACGGCCAATTTCCCAGTGTTTTAATTGAGTTTTAAGCAATGTTTCGCGCACGGCAGTCACAATATGCGCACCAGGTTTCAGCTGCGTAACGGTGAGGCAAACTCCATCATGGGCTACACTTTGATCCACTTTAAGTTGATCACTAATTTGGCTAGATAGATTGAAATGAATATTGTCTTGCTCCTCTATTCGCTCATGGAGCTCCCCCATGCATTCAATAATACCTGTAAACATGGCCTATCCCTTTAATATTTCCTCGTACTTATCCCGTTTGGTAGGGTCTACCTCAATAAGGATCTGATAGGCCTTGCGCTTCAACTGCAATTCCGACTTTTTAAAGATATTTATCAATTCATTTGATTTGGAATAAAGGAAGTTCGTAACCAATATGGAATTGGGCATAATTCGATTCACCTTCTGGATAGCCTCCAAACAAGATAAAATTTCAAGACATGCCTCGTCTGGCTTCTCCCCGTAAATATCAAGACCAAGCCGATGATACCGGTAAATCCCCTCACGTACACCTTGCATTTGTTGATTATTAAAATTCTCCGCAATCCAATAGCGGTTCCGCCGGCTAGAAGCGAATTGATTCCAACCAGCAGCATCGGGTGGCTGTACATTTAGGCCCACATCTCTTGCCTTTTCGAAATATTTGCTACCTCCAAGGTTCGAAAAAGTATCATAATCCATCCCAATCACTACGTAAGCGTAAAAAGCTAGCATCGAGGTCAGATTACTAAAAAAAACATTATCACTAAACTCTAATGGCTGACCAATCACATATTCAAACTGCCATTCTTTATCCGCAAAATCACCACTGTAATTGAGTAAAACGGATTCGTAACCCGTATTATAGATCGGGCGAGTTGATTGTATTTGTGCCACTGCAGTAAATGATGTAGGGGATGGCATGCTCTCAATGGAGATCACGATATTGCAGGTAATTTTCTCTTCAGGTTGGTATTCATCTTCTGTCCATTTTCTGGAATTTAAGAACTGAGCAAAGTTTGTCTCCATATCTTGAAAAACCTGCCTGTCGGAGGTTTCGATATTTACGGCATTTACAAAAACATTGCAATTTAGTTCCTGAGCGTTCACCAGGCCCAAAACCAAAAAACATATGATGAAAATAATATATTTCATATTTTATACGGATTCACAGGCTAATTTTTCAGAAACACATTGCATGATGATGGCCGCAATCTCATCCTTTAACTTTAATTCAGTTTGTTTCACCAATTGCCTCTCATCAAAAATACTGACTTTATTGGTATCAAACCCAAAGCCTGCGCCTTCATTTTTCAATGAATTTAGCACAATTAGATCAAAATTCTTTGATTTTAGCTTTTTCATGGCATTGGCCTCTTCTTGTTCCGTCTCCAATGCAAACCCCACCGTAAACTGCCCTTCTGATTTTATTTTACCCAATTCTAAGGCAATATCTGGTGTTTTCACTAGTTCCAGTGGTAAAATTTGGTCTTTTTTCTTGATCTTTTCTGTTGCCACTGTTGCTGGTCGATAGTCTGCTACTGCAGCAGCCAAAATGGCAATGTTATTTTTCGGAAACTGCTCTAAACAAACCTCCAAAAGCTCTTGCGCGGTAGTAATTCTGTGATATGCCGCTAGGCCATCAGGAGGCTGTAATGAAGTAGGACCAGCTACTAAAGTAACTTTGGCCCCAAGCTCGATGCAAGCTTTGGCGATGGCAAAGCCCATTTTACCACTCGAATGGTTTCCAATATATCGCACCGGATCAATCGCTTCGTACGTTGGCCCAGCCGTAATAAGCACGTTGGCATTCAAAATTGATCCATCTTTTGGCGAAAAAAAGGCTTCCATTTTAGATAAAATCTGCTCTGGTTCACTCATACGCCCCTCACCAATAAGCCCACTGGCCAACTCCCCATATTCCGAATCAATCACATGCACACCATGATCCACCAAAGTATGCAAATTTTGCTTCGTGCTGGGGTGCCGGTACATATCCAAATCCATAGCCGGGGCAATCATTACAGGGCATCTCGCTGAGAGGTAAATAGCGGTTAGCAAATTATCACAAGCGCCTTGTGCCAATTTTGATATGGTATGGGCACTGGCAGGAGCTATAACAAATAAATCAGCCCATAAGCCCCACTCTACATGGTTTTCCCAGGTGCCTTGGTGTTGGTCTTTTACAAATGCGCGAATAACTGGCCGCTTTGCAAGTGTAGAAAAAGTAAGTGGTCCTACAAATTGGGTGGCAGCGTCAGTCATCACTACCTGCACGTCAGCCCCACTTTTGACTAGTAACCGAACAAGCATTGCCGTTTTATAAGCCGCAATACTTCCACACACGCCTACTAGTATTTTTTTCCCCTGTATCAAAGCATTAAGCGTACTAATTCAAATTGTTGGTATTGGCAGAAGTATCCTCAGCCACTCGGAACATCACCTTATCACCCAAAAACTCTTCGGTAGCCGAAGTAGTAGGTTTAGGCATTCGCTCATAGAATTTCGAGATTTCGATTTGCTCCCGGTTCTCAAATACCTCTTCCAAATTATCAACCGTCGTTGCAAACTCAGCCAATTTGGAGTTAAGCTCCTCCTTAGTTTTTGATGATAACTGCTTTGCTCTTCTAGAAATAATAACAATGGATTGATACAAATTGCCTGAAACTTTTGTCAAATCCTCCAGATTTCTAGTAACTATTGATGCATTTACTGCCATATCAAATTAATTATTTAATTTACTTAATTCTTTTTTACAATTCTCATAAACACCCTCAGCAGCCTTCAAGTAACGGCTCTCAGGGAATTTATCCACATAAAACTCATAATGCCCTATGGTATCTCTATAACGCTCCTCCTGCTTATTTCGTATACTAAATTTAGCATATTGGAAAGACGCATCAATTTTTAAATATTGGATCTCAACATTATACTTTGAATCAGGAAAGTCCCGACTAAAATTTTTGAACGCCACAATAGCTGACTTATAAACACCAATTTTATAATAAAGTTTGGCATTTTCGTATGCTTTTTTCTCCAATTTTTGTTGAAGCTCATTAATGATGCCACTAGCTTGCTCCGCATATTCGCTTGACGGATAACGATTTATAAAATTCTGCATGGCAGCAATAGCCTCAACTGATACGCTTTGGTCCAATGAATACACAGGAGAATCTTTATACAAGGAATACGCATACAAGTAATTCGCCTCCTGCGCATACTGGCTCCGTCCAAAAGTCTCATAAAACCGCTTAAAATAATGCGAACTCATGATATAATCCTTCTGATAATAATGGCAGTACGCATAATAAAACTGCACCTGCTCAGCCTCCTTCGTACCTCTAACAAGCGGCAGTATTTCTTCAAATAAAATGAGTGCTCGATGATAATCACTGTTTTCAAAGTAATCCACAGCGGCCTGGTACTTGACCATCCAATCTTCACTTTTCTGAATTTTTCTGAATTTACTGCATCCAGTAGCTAGCACACTACCTACAAACACAATAAAAATCACTTTGAGACGAACACTATTCATAACCCGCAAATTTAAGATTATTTGAGTTGAAGAGCAAAATTATTGAGGTAAAATTGAGGGCTGTTTGAAGGAAAGGAGGTTAAAATGGTTTTAGTCCATAAATTTCAATGTATTTTGCTGAATTTATTCATTAATTATCTAAAAATTGGTAAAACAGGGTAACTTTCTTAATCTGTTCTGACATTAATTAATATGATACAACTATATTTAATCATCGCTATCTTGGCTTTTAATTGTAGTTTTGCACAGCAGTCTAACGATAGCACCATTTATGACCATGCGCTTAAGCAATATTTACACTACTTAGATAGCATTGGAAAGAACAATTCAATTATATATATTGAAAATAATGATATGTTAACAAACATTCCTGAAAATGTTCAGACGCTTAATCAGCATTCCATTCAAAAATTGGCAAAAAGAGAAAGCTTTGAACTCTACAAAATTACACCAATGCGAATTGCCAATCAGGAAGCATATATCGCAATTATACGATTTTATGTCAGCAAAAAAAGAAACCTCGTATATACAAATAGAGGAGGCGCAAAAGCTATTTACAAATATGATTGCACAAAGTCCAAATTTTATTATAAAGGGTTGAAATTTGGTGGAAGATAAGTTTTCATATCATATCTAGTCATATTTTCAACATATTCTGCATAATTCATTCAAAATAAATTTGCAAATAAGTCAATAAGTTCGTATATTAGTACTTAAATAATAACTTATATAAAAATGATTGCAGCAAATTATACCGAGTTTAGAACGAAATTAAAGATGTATCTTGATCAAGTTGAAGAAAGTAATGAAACATTGATTATCAAAAGAGGAATGGGCAAGGGTGCAGTTCTTATTTCACTCGATGAATATAATGCCATAATGGAAACAGTCCATTTATTAAGCTCCAAAGCTAATGCCGATCGACTGCACACCTCTATCAAACAAATGAATGCCGGCAAAGGACAAGAGAAAAAGTTGATTGAAGAATGAGAATTGTCTTTACAAAGATTTCATGGGAAGACTATACCTCGTGGCAAAAAGATGATAAAAAAATGGTTAAAAAGATAAATGAACTCATAAAAGAAGTCATTCGATCTCCATATGAAGGAATTGGCAAACCCGAACCATTAAAATATGATTTAGCAGGTTTATGGTCTAGACGAATTGACCGCGAACATAGGCTTGTTTATCGAGTGATTGATAGTGAAGTATTAATTTATAGCTGCCGGTATCACTATGATTGATAATATTTTGCTCATAATTAGCCCTATTTTTCAATATATTCTGCATAATTCATTCAAATAATTTGAAGGATTGACTTCTTCATTAAAAAAGTATCCCCAAAAAAGCCCATGAGTAGAGGCTTGTGTCAACTTTTGAAAAAATATCTAAAAAAAATCATTAAAACAGGGTAACATTTCTCTTTGAAATGGTATTAATAAATAGAAAGCAATAATTTTTAAATTTATAAGCTTTTGATTATATTGAGAATCATATTTTTAACTTAAATTTTTATGAAGATGAAAAACAAGAAAAAATTGCAATTAGGGAAATTGAATGTGAAGAGTTTTAAGACGAATGAGCAAAAAGAAATAGTTGGGGGAAATACTCAATTGACTAACGTTCCAACTCTTGATTATCCTTAATAGCTAATTAATAGGTCATAAATAGTTTAAACTGAAGATTAAATTTACTGATTTTCAGTTTAAACTTTAATTTATTATGTCTCGTTCATGATATTATTTAAATGATAACTTCAATTAATATTGGAATATTATTTATACTTTTTTATTTCATACTAGTTCCAAGTCTTGGTAAAATTATTTTTAATGGAATAGAGTTTCAAGAAAAATATGAACAAAAATTGGCTCAAGAAAAATACCAAGAGATTATCCTGCAAATTACTGATGAAGCCAAGGTATACTATAGTAATAACAACTATCATGATCTTTTCTATTCTTATTTAAGAATTGGGTATTTCAACCTATATCTTGGAAAGAAACTTGAAGCCGAAAAAAACTATCAAAAAGCTGAAAGCTTAATTTCAAATAAAAGAATAACCAATATTAGCTATTCTTTAATTATGGCATCCTATTGGTGTTATTATTATTCAATTTATGGTAATAAAATACAGGCCACAAGGTATAAAGGCGAAATTTTAGGTATACTAAATTCCACTTCTAATGAATTAATATTAAGTGATGCATATAGTACAATTGAAATGTACTATACAATGACTGCTCAAATTGATAGTGCTTTATACTATTCAAAAAAGTCATTGAACTTACTGATGACAAGCAATGCCTCTCAGCTAACTATAGCTTTACAGGAATACTCCCTTGCAAATTTACAGTTTCGAAGTGGAAAAATTGAAAAATGCATAAATACTTGCCTGAAAGCACTTAAAAAATTTAATTCAATCAATGCAGTTTTAGGAGTTTCTACTTGTTACCAGTTACTGGCTATTTCAAATAGTACTACGCAAAATTATGATGCTGCCATTTTGTACTTAAAGCAGATTGAGCAGATGGAAATTAAATATAATTATGCTTTGGCTAATGCCTTGCGCATACTAGCAGGCATTTATTTAAAAACAAATGAATTAGAATTAGCAAAATATTATTTTAATAAATCCATTCATCTTTTTAAACAAAATCAAGCAGAAGGTGATATTCACAATAAACATATTTTGTATGCCTATGAAGGACTTGGATCTACTTATCAAGCCTCTACAAATTATGATTCGGCCGAATATTTTCTTCAGAAGGCCTTTGAAATACGCAAACTCATGTATGGTGAAAATAATCCAGATTTAGCCTATAGCTATCTTCTATTGGCTAAACTTTATAGTAACACCTCGAAAAACAGAAGTATTACCTATTTAAATAGGCTATTAGAACAATTTACTCCCTTATATGGCAAAGTACATCGTCAAATCTTCAAGGCCCATCAGCAATTAGCAGAAACCTATCAAGACACGCTACTTACTTTGGCTTTGGATCATGCCCAAAAAGCTATTCAAAGTATCGAGCACGGTTTTGATCGTGCTTCTTGGTATGCAAATCCAATACTCAAAAAGGTAAGTTTCCCTGCTCACCTCCTCCAAGCCCTTGAAACCAAGGCCCGCTTGCTTGCAAAATACTATCATGAATATAGTCAAGACAAAAAAGACATTGAATTTTCCTTATCCACCTATCAGCTAGCCATGGCCTTGGCAGATAGCATAAGGTTTGGATTTCGCTCCGAGGGTTCACAGCTGGAGCTGGCCAAAACAACAGCTGCCATCTATCGCGGTGCCCTGCAAAATGCTAATCATCTTTATGAGCTTACCCAAGATATAAAGTACTTGTACCTTGCTTTTGAAATCAGTGAAAAAAATAAGGCAATGGTGCTACTCAGCGGCATGCAGGGCGAGCAAGCAAAAGCCATGCTACCACAAGAGGTGATTGAGCAAGAGCAAGACCTAAAAGCTGAGCTTAATTATTTTACCACGCAAATTGAGAAGCTCGAACAAAAATCAGAGCAAACCACTGAAGATCAACGCACTTTGCAACGATATAAAAACAAAGAGTTTGAGCTTAAGGAAGATTTAGAACAATTTTTTGTAAAGCTAGAGCAAGAGTACCCTGATTATTACAATTTTAAATATAAAATTCCTATATCGCATGTTAACGATATTCAATCACAGTTAAAAAACAATCAAAAACTCATCTCCTTTTTTGAAGGCTATAGTAGCTGGTTTATTTTTCTCATTTCACCAACCGAGTTTTTAGTTAAGAAAACTCCAAAATCAATGGAAGAAGAACTATTGATCCAGCAGCTTAGAGCGAGCATTAGTAGCAGTGCATTCACATTTAGTCAAAATGAAAGTTGGAAAAACTATACCCAAAGTGCTTTTGCCCTTTATAAAAACTGGATGTCCCCGATTGAAGAATATTTGAGTAAAGATGATGAGCTCATTATTATTCCCTATGGTAAAATGGCATTAATTCCTTTTGAAGTGCTCCTTTCCAAACAAGCTGTTTCGATGAAAAAAGATCATTATAAAAACTTAGCCTACCTCATTAAGGATTATCAACTGAGCTATGCCCAATCAGCTACGATATGGCACCAAGCTGGTAATCAAAATTATGAGGCAAATTTAAAGAGTGTTGTAGCATTTGCTCCTAGTTTTGATCAGAATGAGCCTAGCTCAAATTTTGACCAAAAAATACTGGAAGATACTGTTCGTGGAGGGCTCAACCCCTTACGCTGGACTAAGAAAGAATTAGAATTGATTGGGAAATATTTTGTAGGTAATTTTTTTATTGATCAAGAGGCTACTGAAGCAAATTTTAAGACCGTAGCCTCACAGGCAGATATCATACATATTGCAAGCCATGCAGTAGCCCAAGATCAGCGGCCACTTTTTTCTAGAATTTACTTTACACAAACAGCAGACACAATCAATGATGCAGCTTTGCATACCTTTGAGCTTTATAATCTTAACCTTAAAGCCAAGCTAGCTGTACTAAGCGCCTGTAATACAGGATATGGCAAAACAATCCAAGGCGAAGGAGTACTCAATTTGGCACGTGGATTTACTTATGCAGGCTGCCCAAGTGTCGTCATGAGCCTTTGGAATGCAAATGATAGGTCTTCGGCTGAGATTATGAGCTCATTTTACAAGCATTTGAGTATAGGAAAAAATAAATCAGTTGCACTACGTCAAGCCAAACTTGATTATCTAAAGCAAGCAGATGTTATCAAATCTCACCCTTATTTATGGGCGCAATTTGTAGCCACTGGTGATATGCGTCCAGTTGTTGAGAAAAGCTATTGGCAGTGGGTAGTTGGTACGGTTGTATTTTTAATACTTATATCATTTGTAATTCTTAAGCTAAGAAAGAAATGAACTAATTTTATAGTTCAAGCCTCAAAACAGCTCATTTTTCAACATATTCTGCAAATTTCATTCAAAAACCGGGCAATTTTCAAATAATACACACCCTATTCACCTTCACCTGCCCATCATTTGCTTCCATCCGGAACAAATACATGCCATCACTCCATCCTGTAAAATCCATTTGATAGGTTGACCAAGCTGTAATTTCTGTATGCCTCACCAATTGACCCAAAGCATTATAAATCAACAATTTTCCGGACTTATTGGTACGATATTTTAATAATTGCGGTGTCGTAACAGGATTGGGACTTAGGAAAACCTCAAGTGGTGATCCATTTTCAGTGGAAATAATAGGGTTAAACCATTGGAGCCCGCCTGCTTTATTTCCAACAACTAACTGAGGCTGTGCTGCGCCCCATTTTCCAGCAGTCAAATATACTTCCTTACCAAAATGATAGGTGGTATCTGATTCCAATATTGAATTATAAAATATAGCACTACTGCTATCGACATCCTGTAACAAATTAGTATAAATAGTGACTTGCCCCCGTCGATCGGATACCATTAGCTCTACATTACCATCTTCATTTAAATCAAATAAATAAGGAACCACAAACCTCTGCAAACCATAATCCTGAAAGCTCAAAAAATTCGCATCTTTCAGCTCCCATAGTTTCATAACCAAATCCTGCAGTTCGTACCAAGCCATGCTCCCTGTGGATTTACCAATTATTAAATCAATCCTATTATTTGCATCCAGTTGCCCAAAAGTATAGTTATCTTGAGTGGCTATGGACTCCTCAAAAAGTTCTTCCCAAGTCTGATTTTCATCAAAAGGTTGATCATTGCCATAGGTTATGAGTAATTTGGTATGCACACTATCCTCATAGGTAGTAGCAATGATAAGATCAGGCCGATTATCCAAATTAATATCTGCTACATAAGGCTTAATCTGGCTCCAGCCCTTATCTTTCAACCCTAAAAAGTCATAGGAAGTAATTTGAAAAACTGGCTCTATAAATGTTCCAACATTTTTAAGCAAAGCTAAAGCTGCTTCCCCATTATTTTGATAACCAATCACCAAGTCTAGGTTTTGATCTAGATCAACATCCAATGCACAAGGCACTGTCTGACTACCTAAATCTAACATGTCTTGCTGTAAAAAATCATCCCGTAGCCACTGCGCTTCGGTTAAATTTTGGCTTTGCGGTAGTTTGAATTGCTTGCTGGTCTTGGTTGCATCTATATTGAGGTTTCCACCTAGTGCCGTACTTACCAAAAGTTGATTGGTATCTTCAATTTGCCATAAAAAGGGCGCCGGAAAGAGCAAATCTTGCCCATCTGGATCAACTGAAAACTCCTCTACCTCGGTTATCGCAGGTTTACTATTTTCTGACGTATTTTTTAATATATAAAGCTTTGAGCAATCCTCCTCCCCTAATAAAAGATCTAGATCCTCATCTTCATCCACATCAAAAATCTCGAACACCTTGCCACTAAAGTGGCTCTTTCTTTCATTTTGATCACAATTGTCACCTCCCACACTGATTTGCCCACAGCCACATTCCCTAAATTCACCCCACATCGGATCTTCCATTTTAATATGCAGCCTGCATGTTTGCTGCTCTTCAACACTATAATTTTTATAATAAATTAAGCGGCCATCTCCTGCAAAATGAAAGGCCATAAGATCCACATCTCCATCATTATCTAGGTCTTTTATCTGCGGAATATCTACGCTATTCAGCTGTAAATTAATCATTTGCCCATTACTAGATATCAGCAATGGGTCAGCCACTAACTCCCAAGTTACCCACTGCTCCCCAACATTTTTATACACCTTAATACCGCCTGAAGTTGATGTGAATAGATCAAGCCGTCCATCACAATCATAATCGACTAGTTTTATCCAGCTCTTAATATCTTGTGGAAACTGCCGCTCATAGTCTGGCTGATAGATAAAATGTCCATTTTGATATAAAAAAGTGCTGATTTTGTCGTTACTCCGATCAAAAATCACTAAATCATGCACTTGATCATTATTAAGGTCCATTTGTTGAAATTGAACGCTATTCATTCCACCAGCCCAAGCATTTTTCAAGGTATCACCTTCGTTTAATACGGCCACTTCATCACTCCATTGAAAAGAATATTGAGCTTTTATTTGAATACTCCCAAGTAAAATTCCAATAAATATTATCCGGCTAAGCATGCTTTTTTGCATTAAAAAAAGTATTCAAGAGTACTCCTAAAAGTACTAAGCCCATCCCAACCAGAGTCAAAAATGTGTATTGCTCATCAAACAAAAACACGCCAAAACTCAAGGCATAAATAATCCCAATATATTTTATGCCAGCAATTTTCGCCAATGAAGCTAACTTATACGATTTAGTCATAAAATATTGAGCCAATTGAGTACATATACCCATGATGAGGATCCACATCCAATCATCTCCAGTAGGCATTTTCCAATTAAAAATGGTGATGATCGTCATCAATGGAATCGATACGATCGGAAAATAAAGTATGATAACTAGTGGATGTTCGAGTTTGCTTAATTTTTTGATATAATTAAAGGCTAAACCAGCAAACAAGGCACCAAGCAGACCCAGCGCAAAGTAAAATAATGAAATTTGCGTGTCTATCCCTTTAATAAGTAAAATTCCGACAAACGAAAGCCCAAAAAAGCCAAATTGTAATGGATGAATCTTCTCTTTAAGTAAAAATATGGCCATAATGCTACCAAATATGGGGGCCAAATATTGAATAGTAACTGCTGTGGCCAATGGTATAGCTTGTAGGGTAATAAAGAAAAACACTAATGCACAAGCACCAAACAAACCACGCTTAAATAGCAATCTATGATGGGTGCCCCACGGGTTTTCTTTTTGAATGAGTAAGCCAACCATACAAATGACAAAAGAAATAATGGAGCGAAACAGTACTACTTCAGTAGCAGGAATATGCGATATATACTTTACACTAACATTCATTATACCGAAGAAGAATGTAGCCAACACCATAAATACTAGGCCCTTTGTGGTATTATCTAACTTTTTGTGCATTACTAATTAATTATACGTATGCCCGCCGCCAAAGTTACGAATTAAACCCAAATTTGAGTCAACCGAGAATTGTTTAAAACATACGGGTATAAAAAATGCACGCGTCAATAAAATACACGTGCACCTAATTAAAATATTAAGAAAATGATCTTTAATTAAATATGAGCATGGTTGCAGTTTGGTTAATATGTCCTATATAACTTTCACCATAAGTGCTAAACCCAATTGTTGGCACATCATTAAAAATTTCTCCATAAGCAGCTTCCTGATTTTTATCTTTTAGCTCTAGCGTACGTAAAATACAGTTAAAGTTTATGATAGCTGATACACTTTCCATTTCCTCGATTTTAGCGCTTAGATCCTTTCTCGTATTCTCAATGATATCGCTACTTTCAAGCAAATTAAGCTCGGCACCCTCTTTCATGCTACAATAAAACAGAACATCTTTGTTATCTAAAATTCGCGGACTGCGCACAAAAGGGTCTTTTTTATCAAACAAAATTAAGCCAAGTGGATTTTTCGAGAAAAATTTGACAAGCTCCTTCTCCTCTATTCCTATGGCTTCAGCATATGCTTTGGCTGCTGGACTTCCATTAAACTCAATTACTCTGCGCTCAGACTCATTTGTTTTAGTAACCTTAAGTTTTTTATCAAGCACCTTAAAACTCTGAGTTTTGAGAATACTAAATTTACGGTTTGGCTTCATTAATGCCAATACAGCTGCATTATTATAAGAAACACCATTATAAAAAACATGTGTAGCTTCAAATTTTAGATCGTCACCGGCAGAACCCCCAACAAAGGATACTGATGTACAATTTCCTATAGCATCATTCACTTTTTCTTCTGCACCACTCAACCCATCTATGAGCACCATTCCAACATATTTTTCAAAATCCATTTGATCAACACGTTCGCCAAAAAATGATTCGAAAGATGACATAGCCTTTTTTACATTAGTTTCGCAGTTTCCTGCAACATCAGGTACGATTTCAACTTTATATTCCCCAATTATTTTTCGTTCAAACGCCATGGCCACAATAGAGTGGTCCATCATTTTGCCCGATACTAACTCTCCAGATGTAGTACAACCAAATGTATCTGCTGCAGGAAAAGCATTATGCAATTCCTTAGCAATTAATTTATTATCATATAGAGAGGACGTAAAGCACAAAATTAAATCGGATGACTCAGGAAGTGCCTCTTTAATCTCTTTTACAGCAGCTTGAATATCTTTATTATTTGAATATGCGATGTTATTTTTCATTAATTATTGAATTTGGGATTAATACATTTAATTCTTCTGCTGCCTCATAGATTTTGCTTAAAATCTGAGGATCATCAGGGGTGGCGTCAGTAATTGTTTTTACAGGAATACCTTTGAGCATCAACCTCATAGTGTAATTCATTTCTTGAAATGAGTTTCCATTAGACTTTTGACCAATGATATAATCTATCATCGTTTTCATTTTAGCCATATTCTGATCGTTTATACTTATTGTCCTATACAAATAAATATAATCTGTGACAGAATTGAAGCGAACAAATTACCATAACCGTACTTATGTCAGATATAGGAATAATTCATTCTAATACTGTATTACTAATGAATTTAGACAAATTAAGCCACTAGACAAAGTGTTTAAAAACCAGAAAGGCTGAATTTTGAATATTTACCAAACAATTACGCCGCAAACTCAGAATTAAATTGTGAATGATCACCATTAGGATGTAGCAATTCTTCCACCCAAACTTTTAGAAGTTGGGCTTCATCAGTAGTCAAGTATGAAATACACTTATCATATTCTTTTTGAAATAATACCCTATCAAAACTCACTTTTGTAAGTATGGTCTTACAGTAAGCAAGCATGTTACTCTGCAAACTTTTATCCATTTTATTATAGTTTAGTAAGTAGCATTAAATCATAGGCAAAAAATAATTTTTGTTTATATATAGAACGAAATTTTAGGCCCAAAGGTTTCCAACTTTCGTTCTTTTTTATAATTTTTTTATAAATGGTTTATAATTGGATAGAATAAACTAATTTGGAGCTTTAAATGAAAAAAACACTGCTATATATCACGTTTCTCACATTAGGCTCACTCAATAGTCAGAGCCTCGATTTTTTAAATCTACCCATTCATGCGAGGCAAGCAGCATTAGGCAGTGTGCATATTTCTCATTTTGATGATGTAGGTTATTTTTTGGTAAACCCTGCCATACTATCTGATACATTGCATGGTCAAGTTAATCTTTCCCACCAATTTCATATAGGTGGTATTCAACATAGTAATTTGACAGGTGGTTATTCATTCAAAAATTTCGGTACTGCTGCTATGGGCCTACAATTTATAAACTATGGTGAACTGGAAGGGTATGATGACACCGGCAGAGAGACTGGAACATTCAATGCATATGACCTCGCAATTGCCATTGGTGCATCCCATCAAGTTAACCAAATATCATTCGGGCTGAACCTAAAATATGCCCAATCCATCATTGGGGTTTATCAAAACCGTGCCATATTGGTAGACCTGGCCAGTGTATTCAAACACCCTAGCAAAGATCTACAATTAGCCATTAGCCTCACCAACTTTGGCTATAATTTTACAAATAAGCCCCTCCCCATTGACCTTAAAGCAGCACTATCATTTCATCCCACACATATGCCGTTACGGTTCAACGTTACCACATATGGTTGGCTTCAAAAATGGAAAATCAGAGAGAGTGGTAGGGAACTCAGCACCATGGATCATATTTTAAAATCGTTTGTGATAGGTATAGAATCAACTTTTTCAAAGACAGTTACTTTTCAAGCTGCATACAACCACCGTAAAAGAACAACATACTTTCTAAATGATGGAAGTGGGCTAGCAGGGTTTTCTTTTGGCACTAGTATTCATACTAAATATTTAGGGTTAAATTATAGTATGGCCATCAATAATATCGCTCGCCCTAACCATTACCTCACCCTTAAATTACCCGTTGCATCTTATCTAAAAAAAGGGATTATGTGACAAAAATGATTATTTTCATTTAAAAAATGGCCGAGAATGGTTAGTTTTGAAGAATATAATCATTTGCTATGGAAAAAAAAGAGCAGGAAAGCTATTATACACCTCGAGAAATTGTCGCAGAACTAGATAAATACATCATTGGGCAAAAAGACGCCAAGAAAAATGTGGCCATTGCCCTGCGGAATCGTTGGCGACGAATGAATGTCACTTCCGACATTCAAAACGAAATCATGCCCAATAATATATTGATGATTGGTGCCACAGGAGTTGGTAAAACAGAAATTGCCCGTAGACTTGCTAAGATCGCCGATGCGCCCTTTACAAAAGTGGAAGCATCAAAGTTTACCGAAGTAGGTTATGTGGGCCGAGACGTTGAAAGCATGGTAAGGGACCTCGTAGAGCACTCGGTAACATTAGTACGTGAACGAAAAAAGGAAGAGGTGATGATTAAGGCCAATCAGATCGTAGAAGATATCATTCTAGATGCTTTGATTCCGCCAGTTGTCACACCAAATAGTACAACTAATACCACAGTTCCATTAAATGAAGAAACGAAGGAAAACGAAGAACTAAACCACAAAACCAGGGAGTTATTTAGAAAAAAAATACAATCAGGAGAGCTCGATGATCGAAAGATCGACATTAGTATTAGCCAGCCGGTAAATGCAGGAATAGGCATGGTGGGTGGTGGAATGATGGATGAAGTCTCTATGATGAACCTCCAAGAAATGATTAGCGGCATGATGCCCAAGAAAAATAAGAAAAGAAAAGTATCGATTGGCGAAGCGAAAAAAATACTTTTGGAAGAGGAAGCTGCCAAACTGATCGATATGGATGAGGTAAAAGAAGAAGCCAGGTATAAAGCTGAGAATACCGGCATCATTTTTATTGATGAGGTTGACAAAATTGCACGTAACAGCACTGGCAAAAGTGGTCCTGATGTAAGCCGAGAGGGCGTACAAAGAGATCTGCTACCAATTGTTGAGGGTAGTACAGTCAACACAAAGCATGGTATTGTTAAAACAGATCATATTTTATTTATTGCTGCCGGGGCATTTCATTTTTCGAAGCCCTCAGACTTAATTCCTGAGCTTCAGGGGCGATTCCCCATTCGAGTAGAGCTCGAAAATTTAACCGAAGATGATTTTTATCATATCCTGAAAGAGCCCAAAAATGCACTAACGAAGCAGTATGAAGCCCTTCTGACATCCGAGGGTATCGAACTAGAATTTTCCGATGATTCCATGAGAGAAATTGCCAAAACGGCCTTTGAAATCAATACAGAGTTAGAAAATATTGGAGCCAGAAGACTACATACCGTTGTAAGCCAGTTACTTAATGATTATTTATTTGATGTGCCAGATCAAATACAGCCCGGCACAAAGATTACGATCACGCCCGAAATGGTCAATGAAAAATTAAATGTATTAACTAAAAATAAAGACCTAAGCGAGTATATATTGTAATTTTTTTCAAAAATTGTTTATAAATAAATAATTAATTATCAATTATTTACAATTTTTAGTTTTTAATAATTCTCCATTTTACATTAACATATTGGATAGATTTACCCATTAAGTTATAGACCCATTACTAAACTTCATTACCAACCAAAATGACTTTCTCAGCAGGAATTCAATGTATTTTTTGAATAATTTTTGCCAATTTCATTGAAATTAACCTGACCAAAATCTGAAACTTTGCATTGACCCAGATTAATTAGTTAAAACCAAAAACAAAACCGCTATGTTAATTTTTAAACTATTCTTCCCCATTTTTGGGCTTTGTATCCTTGTGCCTGTATTTGGACAAGAAAATCGACTTCTTGAAGGCACCATTAGTGACTACAGCAATTCGATCATAAATGAAATAGATAATGAAATAACCATATCAAACGGAACCATTATTATTGGTTCAAAATTGAGTGACCTAGAAATGATAAACGAAGAAAATGAGTCAGATATACTCCAAGATTGTGGTGGTGCGATATTTTTTAATTTTGAAGAAGGGGCTTGGGTCAAGCAAGAAGAAATTTATAGTGAAGATTTGAGAAACAATGGCCAATTTGGTTATCAAGTGCATACTAATGAAAACTATTCCATTATTAATCAAGGTTTTACGAATGAACCTGGAGCTGATACACGCGGTAGATATTATATTTTTGACCACAACTCAGATGCAATCAGTCAAATTGAAAGTGATTTTCAAGATACTCCATATTCAAGTGGTACTAATCATTTTCGAGGTAAAATTGCTTCGGGAAATAATTTCTTTATGATTACAGAAAGATATAGTCTTACTCAACTTTCCGTTTATAATGTAAATTTCTATTTTAACGTAGCACAATTTTATAGATTTGATGGTAATAATTGGGTTCAATTTGATACAAGAGTTCCATCAGAAACTCTTGGTTTTTATTTTAATCCACAAGCCTTAGCGAATGAGCCGATTGTAATAGATTATTTTGGAAATGATGTTGATGCACAGGGCTCTAGAACTGTAGTTGGATTTCCATACTCAAGTTACTTTACTGAAGAAAATGTACAAACTGACAGGGGTAGAGCTTATGTTTATAAGTATGATGGAAATAGCATTCAAGCTGGTACGATGCCCCTATTCGGTAATAACTATAATTTCCTAGTCGGATTACCCGTAGGAGATGTAGTAGAAATTGGTGGCTTTGGACATGCCGTTGCTGTTCATGAAAATATGGTTGCCGTTGGTGCAATTGACTCTGAAACAACCTTTGGTGCCAATACAGGGGCAGTATTTATTTTTAGGGAAAACGCAAATAATGATAATACTTGGCACCAGGTCCAAACTATTGTGCCAGGAGATGCTGCTGCTGGCCATCATTTTGGAACAAGTGTGGCCATGAATGAAGATTTTCTGGCGATAAGTGCCAGCTTTAATTCGAATGAATATGGAATTAGTGCAGGAGCAATATATTTATATCAAAAAAATGCTGCCACTGGCCTTTGGGAATTCTTTTATAAATGGATGCCAAAGGACTTAGGTCCTCAATACTATTTCGGATATGCTGTTGAGCTTAGTGATAGCACCATTGTGGCTTCTTGCCCTGGTTACAGTTCAAATGGCACGGATGATTTCGGTGCTGTTTATGCTTTTGATGTAAACCGCAGCCCTTTTATCACAGATTTACCAGAGGATATTCCATGTAACACAGAAACAATTACACTAAGTGTTCAAAACGTCCTGAGAAATACGATCGATGGAATTCAATTTAGATTTGAAAGCTCTAATCACGAAGTACTACCGCCGGAAAACATCATCGCAAGCGCAGGTGAAGAAAGTGGAATGTATCATTTGGAATTTGATCCTATTCCAGGTGCGGGAGGAAATATTACGGTAAAAATCATAGCTTATTCTGGTAAACACGCCACTATTGATGAGGCATTTGGGTATAAATTTGAAGCCGAAATTAATGTTCGGTTTACACAGTTAACAGAATTGATATTAACTACCCCTACACTCCATTTATGCGCTGGTCAGCCAGCAGAATTTAGAACAGAATTTGTGCCCGGCATGCATTATACTTTTTTTGTAAACGACCAGATAATTGAAGGGGAAAATAGCCACAGGCTAACTTTAGATAACTTAACTGATGGCCAGCAAATTTATGTTATTGGCGAAACAATTAGTACTTGCGAAATATACAGCGACACACTAACTGTAAATGTAAATAGCGATATCGAATCGGTACAATTAGTGGTAAATGATTCGATTATTTGCTCGGGAGATCAAGTCACCTTTACAGCAATCGATTCATATAGCAACCAACCCGGCGTGTATTATTCATTTTATGTAGATGATACACTTAGGCAAAACGGTACGGCCAAGAGCTTCAATATTGATAATCTAAAAAATGGACAACGCGTTCATGTAGTTAGATTCCGTAATGAAGGACAATGCATCACTGCAATTAGTGATGAATTAAGCGTGATAGTTCAGCAAGCTGAGATCCAATTAAATGCCACTGCCACATCTATTTGTGATGGAAATGAAATTGTATTTACTGCAAATCATCCAAATGCAGACGAATATCGGTTTTTTGTAGATGGAAATTTAGTTCAAGAAGGTACTCAAAACACTTACATCGCAAGGAACCTCAACAATGGTCAGGAAGTATCAGTTCGAGGGTCCAATGATTTATTTTGTTACCGAAATGAACCCATAAAAGTAACTGTATTTTCAAATATTATCGTAACCCCAGAAAATACTTACTTTGAGGACTTCGAAAACAATGATCATGGTTGGGTTTCGAGTGATGATAAATGGAACGGTGCGCCATCAAGTTGGGCATGTACTTCACCAAATGGCACCAAAATTAACCTTGCATACTCTGGTTCGAGGGCCTGGGTCACAAATCGCGGAAATTACCAAACAGTTAACGGAGTTCGTAATAACACCTACTACAGCGGTGAACAAAGCTCAGTAGAAAGCCCTTGTTTTGACATTACTGCCCTAAATAGGCCTGTTTTTAGTGCTCAAATTTGGACCTCTACTGATTTTCAGCAAGACGGCGTTGTACTCCAATACACCATAGATAATGGTAATTCTTGGCATGTCGTTGGCCATGTAGATGGTGGCATTAATTGGTATAACTCCAATGTAATTTTAGGCAGGCCCGGTGGGCAAACTGGCGCTCAGCAAGTCGGGTGGACCGGAAATACAGATACGGGCTGGAGAATTGTTCGAGTAGATTTAAGTGATTTGAAGCAACTAATTGATCAAACCAATAGCACCGTTCGGTTTCGATTTGCCTTTGGGAGCAATAATGTCGTCAACAAGCCAGATCAAGAACAATTTGACGGCTTCGCCTTTGATAATGTAAGCATCGAAGAGCGAAATCGTATCGTATTAGTCGAACATTTTACGAATGTATTTGGAGGCAGAGAATTGAAAGATCAAAGTGATTTTATTGCCAATGAAGTGCGAAATAGATCGCTAGAGCTAAAGAGCTTGCACTATCATATGGATCATCCAGACATTGAAGGTATTGACCCCATTTACCAGTCCAACACAGCTGATCCAAGTGCACGTTCACTATATTATGGAATTGGAGCGCTCAATAAATCTGTGGTGGATGGGTTCATTCAAGAAGAGGCGTTATTTTCGAATAATTGGGGCCTCAATGCCTTTAGATTAAGGACTTTAACTGATGCCTCCTTGTCCATTCAAATCAATGCTTCCTTAGCTGAACAGTTCACTGTTACGGCCAATATATCTAAAGTACTAAATACCGATGCTATCGATGAAGAGCTCATCTGCCATATTGCCTTGCTTGAGCTTGAACATGAATTTGCAGGAACGCCTCACTACAATGTGGTGCGAAAGATGCTTCCAACAGCAGCTGGCACTAAGATAAATGGAACATGGGACCCAAACACAGAGCGAGCTGAGACTATTCACGCTTCTTGGTTGCCAAATATTGATCTAACTGGATATGCTACCTTAGCTGTTACAAATAGAAGAGTCCGAAAAAAGGTTAAATTTGGACATTATGGCAAAGTATTATGAGAAAGAATTTAAATTAA
>JAUIFR010000224.1 GCA_030430325.1 Bacteroidia bacterium
GAAATTGGACTTGGGATACATCCTAAAAAATTCCCAATTTATACCAAGAAAGATATGGTTCGTTTAGAGAGCCAGTGCGAAGCATTACAGGAAAAATTGATGGACCTAGATGAAGAAGTACTGACTCACCAAGAGCAAATTAGTTTGTCTATCATTCAATTAGAATTGGAACATTCCATTAATATGTTCATAAATAAGCGCTACCAAATACCATTTAATGCGGAAAATGGGTTTTTTACTGAAATTTTTATTTATTTTAATCAATTGCCGTTTCGTGAAGTGAGTGATTATGAGGCATATTTAGGCTGGTTGCCTAGCTTTACTATCTTCTTGCAAGGTCAGCTGGAGTTTATGCGTTCTGGCGCCAACCAGGGTAATGTTGCTCCTAAAGTTATAGTCCAAAATATGCTCGATATGGCGGCATCATTGGCAACACCTTCAGCCAAGGATCATCCATTATTTAAACCATTTAATCATTGGCCAAAAAGGATCAATCAAGCTGATCGTGATCGACTTATTGCTCAAGCGCAGCAAATTTTTACACAAACAATACTCCCAACATATAACCAAGTGCATCATTATTTTCAGGAGTATTTTGAAATGGCACAGGATGCTATAGGTATTAACCAGATTCCTGGAGGAGAATCTTTTTATCAATCCCAGGTGCATTATTATACCACTTTGGAACTTTCGGCCGACTCCATATTTAATTTAGGTAGGAGTGAAGTGAATCGGATTAAAAATAATATGATGCAAATTATTAAGGAATCTGGGTTTGAGGGTGATTTTGCAGCTTTTATAAAAGATTTACGTACCAACCCTAAGTTTTACCCTAAGTCAGCACAGGAATTACTAAATTATGCTTCATGGCTAAGTAAAAAAGCAGAAGGGCAGCTGCCTCGGTTATTCAAAAAATTATACCGTACACCGTTTACAGTAGAGCCTGTACCAGATGCTATAGCTCCAAACTACACGGTTGGGCGCTATGTGCCAGGTAGCTTGGATCCACCAAGCCCAGGGATATATTGGGTAAATACCTATAATTTATCCAGTCGCCCCCTTTATAATATGCCTGCCCTTACCTTGCATGAGGCTGTACCTGGCCACCACCTTCAAATTATGTTGGCTAAAGAATTGATGGAAGTTCCTATGTTTAGAAAAGAAAATTATATCAGTGCTTTTGGTGAGGGTTGGGCTTTGTATACCGAATATCTTGGTGAAGAAATGGGTATGTATACCTCTCCTTATGAATGGTTTGGCCGATATACCTATGAAATGTGGCGAGCTTGTAGATTAGTTGTAGATGTAGGGATGCACCTAAAGGGATGGAGTAGGGAGCAAGCGGTAAATTTTTTATTAGAAAACACGGCATTGTCTGAGCATGCTGTTCATACAGAGATAAATAGATATATTGGCTGGCCAGCGCAAGCATTGAGCTATAAAATTGGGGAGCTTACCATCAAATCATTACGAGCCAAAGCCGAGCAGAAAATGGGCGAGCGCTTTGATATTGGAGTATTTCATGATGTCATTTTAAGAAATGGAGCGGTGCCGCTTCCGGTGCTTATCGAAGAGGTAGAACAGTACATAAATGAATGAAATTAGCAGAAAATATTGAAAATTGTCCTAACGTTTCGTAGTTTAATAATTTAAGACACCTAATAATTTCATCAATGGGAATGAAAACAGATACGCATGTTGAAATGAATAAATTCTGCAAAATATATTCATTAATGTATATTTTCTTTAAATCTTTATAAACTTTCCTCAAAATACATAGTAATAATAATTGCTATTTTTCGTATTTTTATTAGATCCATTCCTTAAGTAATGCTGCCAATTGTTTAATTAGCTTTATCGTTATGGCAGAATATGTAAGTCAAGAAAGTCAAGAAGAAAAGCCTAAAGGTATTATTCAATCCAAAAAGAAAGGATTTTCAAAATTACATACATATGCTCAACTGGGCAATGATATTTTGGGTAGTTCAGACGTACCAGATCCAAACAATCCAATTCAAGCTATGTGGAATCAGCCTGATAAAAGTACCTCATCTACAATGATACAGCTGATGCAAAGCAGTAATCAAGATCCAATTAGTAGGGAAATGATTCAACTCATGCAGGCAAATGGGGGAATTAATGCCTCACCCACCGCTTCTACTTCACATGTAACAGGTTTGCCGAATAAACTTAAAAATAATATGGAGCAGCTATCGGGATTTTCGATGGATGATGTTAAGGTACATCATAATGCTCAACAGCCTGCACAGTTACAAGCACATGCCTTTGCGCAAGGTAATGAGATTCACTTAGGACCTGGACAAGAGCAGCATTTACCACATGAAGCTTGGCATGTTGTACAGCAAAAACAAGGTCGAGTAAAACCCACTACCCAATTAAAGGGGAAAACACCCATCAATGATGATTCTAAGTTAGAAAAAGAGGCCGATCAGATGGGGGAAAAGGCGATGCAGCTCAATAGTGATTCTACTAATATACCATTAAAAAATAACCAACACACTCAAATTGTGCAGCGTAAAATTGATTATACCAAGCAATCAGATACTACTGATAATGCAAGCAATTTTGACGAGATGCTAAAATTTTTGAAAACAATGTTTCCTAATGTAGATGAAGATACCCTGGTAGCTGAGCTCAATCATGAAGAAACTAATGAAAAAAGACTAATCACTCCATATGCATTTTTTCGGGGTTTATTAGATAAGTATAGTCAATTAGAGGAACTTTCAGAAGAGAAAATGGATGGCCCACGTATGCCGAATCGGTTACAAGATGTAAAAGATTTTTCAAATACCCAGCGTACCATGTTAATTGGTTCTGTTGGTACAAATGCATTTCCACCCATGCGTAATATTAAGAAGAGCCAAAAAGGGGGAGCAGGTGTTGGTAAGCATGCGGAGAAAATATTTGTAGATAAAATTGAAGAACTAGAAATTGATCTAGAAAGTAATCCAAGGGTAATAATTACTATTAACAATAGCCCATGTAATGCTAAATGTGCCAAAATGTTGGCTCGGTGGGTAAAAAAGAATAAGTTAACTAATGTAACTATATACTTTGCTAACCCTTATGGATTTAATAAAAACGTGAAAAAAAATGAAGACGAATTTGTACTTGCTCGAAGAACATTGGAAAAAGCAGGTATCGAATTAAAAGACTTTGACCCTACGCTATACATAAACGAAGCAAATAAAAAAAGCCTTTACAAAGGCAGAAAAAGTAAAAAACTCTCAGCATTAGGAGAGGCCTTTAAATCATTAAAAGATCGAAGGCTGGAGGCGAAAACTCAAAAGAAAACATATTCTAGTGAAGAGGAAGAGTCAGATAATGAACATGTACTAGAAACCCCTGAATTATCCGATAATGAGGCTGAAAATCTGGATGATCAATCAAATGAAGTGTTGTGTATTGAAGTGGGTTCATCCGAAGAATTACTTGATTACTCAGATAGTGAAGAAGAAGTAGAAGAGGATTTATCAAAAAAAAGAGGAGCGCATAGAGGCTCTAGAAGGAGAAAAAAAAGGAGAGTGAGAAGGCGAATTGAATCTAAAATAGAAGAAGAGGATGGAAATGAGGCAGATATTGAAGATTTTGAAGATTTTGAGGAAGAATATGATGAATATGATAGCTTTGAATCTGAAAGTGATCATGAGGATCAGCAACTTCCAGGTAAATTACATAATGTGAGTGGTAAAGGAATGGATTGCTTAATAAGAGCCATTTTATTATCGACTACAGGTAATGTAGATGAACAATATGTGGAACAAATCAGGCAGTATTTAATTGACCAACAGGTAACCCAGCGTGGTTCAATGCTAGACTTAGTTGGAGATGCAGGTGGCATATTAATTTCCTTTTTGATTAATAATAAATTGTTAAATGCAAATAGAGGAATCAACGTATATTGTCAAAGTAGGCGAGGAATAGTTTGCCATAAAGTACTTGATGGACCTAACCCCATTAATTTATGGTTATATAATAGTCATTTTAAAGCCATATTTTAATCTAATTTTGCTAAAATTGTTCAATAGTTTATGTTAAATGAATGTATTTTGCAAAATTCATTCATTAATTTTTAGTAGGTATCAACTGCTCCATTTCACTGATCCATTTATTTTTTTCAACTTCATTCAGCCAGCTTCCCTTAAAGCTATTAATCGCTAGTTGCTTGATTTGATCTGGTGTAAGTGATAAGTTATTGGTCAGTGCGATATAATTTTCGTTCAAATACCCACCAAAATAGGCCGGATCATCGGAGTTTATAGTGATGAGTAAGTTTTTGTCTAGCATTTTAGAGGCAGGGTACTCTTTTAGGTCTTGCACTACTTTCAGTTCCAGGTTCGAAAGTGGGCATAGTGTAAGGGGTATTTGTTGTTGGGCTAGTCGTTCAACTAATTTTGCATCGTCAATAGACCGATTTCCGTGGTCAATTCTGCAAACATGGAGTAGGTCTAAGGCTTCCCAGATATATTCTGCTGGCCCTTCTTCACCGGCATGAGCAACTAATTTAAAGCCATGATCAGCAGCTTGCTTAAAAACGCGTTCAAACTTACTTGGTGGATTACCAATTTCTGAAGAATCTAGTCCAACCCCATCAATCCAATCCTTGAAAGGCAATGCTTGTTTTAAAGTTTCGAAGGCTGAAGACTCATCCAGATGCCGCAAAAACGACATGATAAGCCTAAAACTAATACCAAGTTGATGTTGACCATCTTTTAAAGCTTTATAAATACCATTAATTACAGTTTCGAAAGATACACCTCTATCTGTATGTGTTTGAGGGTCAAAAAATATCTCAGTATGTACTACATTTTGTTGATGAATTTTTTGCAGATATGCCCATGTTAAATCATAAAAATCTTGTTCATGCAAGAGTACCTGCGCCCCAATATAGTAGATATCCAAAAACTCTTGTAAATTATTGAATTGATAGGCTTTTTTGAGTGATGCAACGGAATCATATGCTAATGAAAGGTTATTTCTTTTAGCTATCTCAAACATGAGCTCAGGTTCGAAAGTGCCTTCAATATGCAAGTGAAGCTCAGCTTTTGGTAGCTGTTTAATATAGTTTACCAGTTCATTTTTTTCCATAATTAACCTAAAATTGTAGTTGAGCCAAATAAAATTAAATGTAATTAGCAAAATTCGTTCAAAATGAACGCCTAAATAAAACGTAGGGATTCAAATATACAAAAATAATCCTTGTTGCTGTACATCTTATACCTGAATCGAGAAGAAGGTAATATCATCTTGAAAAGGCGCACTTCCCTTAAAATCTTTCAGCAAAATTAAGAGTTCCTCATGAAGTTTAGTTAGTTCAATTTGTTGGCGAGGTATCAAAAAATCAGTCAGGGCCGATTCACCAAATAGTTCATTTTGATCACTAAACGTTTCAGTGAGTCCATCTGTAAACAAAAACAACAAAAATGGACTACTTGCATGTAGCTTAATTTCCTCAATAAAAGGTAATTCATCAAAGCTACCTAGTATGGTGGAGCCATCGGTAAGTTCTTTGCAGGAATCTTTTTGTATTAGTAACGGGGGATAGTGGCCAGAATTAATATAGTGTAATTCGTTGGTTTGAAAGTCATAAGTGCCAATGAAGGAGGTAATATAATGTTCGCCATTGCCGTTTTTAAATAATTGGTAATTAAGCTCTTTCACAATTTGAGATAAATGATCTGTTTGACGACATAATACTCTCAATGCGGCCTGAAAATTGGCCATTAAAATAGCTGCCGCTACACCCTTTCCTGATACATCGGCTATGCAAAACAAGAATTTCTGCTCGTTTAACATGATAAAGTCATAATAGTCTCCACCAACTCTACGGTGGGGTAGGTAAGTGGCATGGGCTTTGATTTGCTGATTATTTGGCAAGCTTGCCGGGAACAGATAATGCTGCACTTGAGAGGCTAATTCAAGTTCTTTTTGTGTTATACGTTGTTCGAGTTCCTTGCGTGCTAACTTTTTATTTTCTACGGCCACCAATATTATATTACTTAGCACCTGAATGAAATTGGTGTGTTCCTGAAGTGGTGTTTGCGCATCGTTACCTACAAATACATAAGCCAAACTCCTTTTTTTATGTTTTACAGGTACTACGATATCAAATTCAGTGAATGGATGGGCATTCAAAATATGCTGGGAATGGTTTAACTCCATTTCTTTAAACTCATTTTCAGGAAGGGCAACTTTTGTGAAATTATGATTCGTACCAA
>JAUIFR010000225.1 GCA_030430325.1 Bacteroidia bacterium
GAGTCTCTAATAACAGAGGTGGCCGCAGAATAATAAAAACATAAGTCTATGATGATTAGAATTTTATTAGCATTTCATATATTAGTTCTAACTAGTTGTTCATCAGAAAACAGTGATAGACTATACACAATAGAATCACCAAATAAAAAATTTGAAATAAGAATTAATTCTTTTTCACCACAATGGGGGGCAGCTTTTGGACCGCACAATATTTGTATAGAATCTTTCAAAAAGAGTAATGGAAAATTAAAGAAAATAGATTGCTATAAACTTCAAAATGATGGCGCCAAACTTAGGAAAAATAGTGTAATAATTAAAGAATACGATAACACAAGTATCGTCTTAATATTTAATGGAGAAGAGCAAATACCAGATACGTTAACATACGAATTTAACTTTTAATTATGAGGAAAAATGGTAGTTATATAGATACCTTTAAAGGTATCCCAGTAACAGGGAAAGTGTAAGTCTTCAAAGAAAAGTGAACTTTAAAGGGATTGTTAATTTCATTTGTACCTGTTGAAGGAGCAATTTTACTTAAAAGCATAGCAAGTTTATCTTCGGTCGAGCTAAACTTTCAGCAAAAGGAATTAAGCATAACCCAGATGATATTATACATATTGGAACGGATTCTTCTGGAAAAATTATTTTTCTAGAGAAGGGTAATCCAAATGCAGGTTTTAAGCATGTTTTAAGACATGCTGATGATTTTGCAAAAGATGGAAAGGTAGTTGGCTATCAGGGCAAATGAACAGGACGTCCAATCTTTGAATCTATTTATAATGGGTAAACTAAAAGAGTTGCAATTACAGTTGGAGATAATGGATTTATTGTAGGAGCGAACCCTGTATCAATTAAATAAATATGAATAGTATAATAAAATTAATGTCAGAAGATGTCACAGATAAAGGCTTGGGAGGCATCAAAGTTGGAATGAGGTATGAAGATTTTGAACTGTTATTTTTAAAATATGATTACTTCTTTCATGATAAAATACTAAAAATGATGAAATGAGTCAAATTATAAGAAAATTGTTAGAGCAAAAATATGCTGAAGACGGATGTGGCCTGCCTATCAATTTTTTAAAATCAAATTTTTATAACTCTATTTACCCACATAAATAGGAATATAGGATTTTATATTTTATTTATAAGGTATAAATTGAAAATATAAAATTTCTTATTTAAGTTTTATGATTCAACTTGAATGCTATTCTTCAGGGCATTTTCAAAAAAGCTATAAGGGATATGAATTCAAGTGGAATCCAAAATCAAAATTCAAAATCTCAAAAACATTCCTAAAATCGTACTGTGCAGAGGGTAAATTAATAAATCGGGAGAACTTTAGAGAGTTTGTTGTTGTTTAATGAATTAAATTGGCAAAATATATTCAAAAAAATGAAAAAAGTGCTGTTTGTTTGCATCGAAAATGCCAACCGAAGCCAAATGGCTCAAGCTTTTGCCATTATCCATGGCAAGGACAAAGTAAGGGCATATAGTGCTGGCTCCAAGCCTTCCGGAAAAGTTAACCCCAAGGCAATTAGGGCAATGAATGAGCTAGGGTATGATCTCACCAAGCATTCTAGCAATTCTTTGGATGACATTCCAAAGATCAAATACGATTATGTGATCAGTATGGGGTGTGGTGACCAATGCCCCACAGTATCAGCACATAATAGAATAGACTGGGACATACCTGATCCACGGGATTTAGATGAAGCAGGGTTTCGAGGTGTACGTGGTCTCATCCTGCAAAAAGTTAATACGCTACTCACAAATATTAACTAGACTTCAGAGGATCGATTCTCAATGAGATAATCTCGGTATTAAATGCCAAGTGTTCTGCAATCTTCTTAGCTCTTGGCAGTGGCTGTTCATACGACCAAGCAAAGTAATTATATGGTTTGGCGGGTTCATATTCCCAGTAGCTAGCCGTACCTTTTATCGGACAACTTGAGCTCATGGCATCATTAAGTGTGAGCTTATCCATCAAAATATCTTTTTTCGGAAAATAAAAAACAGGGTTATAAACGGACTTACCTACTTCTTTTAAGATAAGGGCTTCTGTACTTTCTGCAAGCACTACACCATCATGTAATACTTGTATTTTTGCAGGGTATAAATCAGTTACAGCATAATGTCGATCGTTCATAGTATTAATATTAAAAAGTAATGTGCATTGATAAAAATAAGCTCTAAAGTACAATGCCTAAAAGGCAATTACTAAATAATTCCTAAAAAGTAGTTAACTTAAGGCCAAATATCCTGTTTTAGTTGTAAGGGATGTAATAAATGATACAAAACCACGTTTGGAATTAAGTAAAAAAATGAGCAAACTTTAGGTGTTATCCCAAATTTAATGCTCATTACTAAACAAAGGAAAAAATTCCATAGGTTAACCAAAATATTAGTTTTTTTAATTATGCTGAAAACGACATTTTTATTAATAGGACTAAGTGTTTTTCTATTTATAATTTCACCAACTCAAACTACCGCTCAATATGATTATGAGGCTCAAAATAAATGGGTTGACAGCGTGTACCAAAGCCTTACTCCTGCAAAGCGTTTAGGGCAACTATTTATGGTGGCGGCTTACTCTAACCGGGATGATAAGCACTATCAGGAAATAAAAAAATTGATAAAAATTTACAATATAGGAGGGCTCATATTTTTTCAGGGAGGGCCACAACGGCAGGCTAAGCTTACAAACCAATACCAAGCAGCTACCCAAACACCCCTTTTGATAGCCATGGATGCCGAGTGGGGCCTTGCCATGAGGCTTGATAGCACCTATAAATTTCCAAAACAGATGACGCTCGGTGCTACGGCAAACAATGAAGTAATCTATGATATGGGTGCCGAAATTGCTAAGCATAGTAGAAGACTGGGTGTTCACATCAATTTTGCACCTGTAGTTGATATTAATTCTAATCCGGCAAATCCTGTAATTGGGTACCGGTCTTTTGGGGAGGATAAGCATAAAGTTAGCGCTAAGGGTATTGCATATATGAAAGGCATGCAAGATCATGGTGTAATTGCTAATGCGAAGCACTTTCCAGGCCATGGTGATACGGGCTCGGACTCTCATTATACCTTACCTGTGATTAAGCACGATAAGCAGCGGCTGGATAGCATTGAACTGTATCCATTTAAGCAACTTATAAAGGATAGCCTAAAAAGTGCCATGGTGGCTCATATTCATATTCCAGCTTATGATGATACACCCAATAAGGCAACAACTTTGTCTAGGTATGTGGTAACTGACTTACTAAAAAATAAACTTCAGTTCAAGGGTTTGGTGTTTACCGATGCTTTAAATATGAAAGGAGTAAGTAAGTTTTATAAGCCGGGAGAGGTAGATCTTTTGGCACTTAAAGCAGGTAATGATGTGCTTTTGTTTTCTGAAAATGTACCCAAAGCAATTGAAAAAATTCAACAGGCGTTAGCTGAGGGGGCATTAGATTCATTACAAGTAGAAAATAGTATAAAAAAAATGCTTGCGGCGAAGTATTTTGTTGGATTAAATGATTTTATACCTATTAAAACGGATAGCCTCTTTCAAGATTTAAATTCACCTCAATCAGAATTAATTAAGCAAAACATTTATAAGCAAGCCGCCACAATCGTCAAAGATAACAAAAACCTACTACCCATTAAAATATTAGAAGAAAGGGCCATTGCTACCCTTAGTATTGGCTCTGACTCTATTACTATCTTTCAAAAATACTTAGGGTATTATAATAATATGGAACACACAATGCTACCTCGAAAACCCGACCCCAACAAATATGATTTGGCACTCAATAAGCTTAAAAACTTCGATTTGGTCATAGTGGGGGTACATGGTCTGCATTATAACCGACGCAAAATGTATGGTATAAATAAAGAAGATTTGCATTTTTTGGAAACGTTAAAGAAGCATACAAATGTAATTGTAACCGTGTTTGGGTTGCCTTATACACTTAAGTATTTTGAAAATAATGAGCAGTTGATATGTATGTACCAAGATGAGCCAGCTTCTGAAAAGGCAGCTGCACAGCTCATTTTTGGGGCTATACCTGCATCTGGGACGCTTCCAGTAACGGTTACAAGCCAACTCACAGAAGGGCTTGGAATCAAAAAGAAGGCTATTGAACGGCTACAATATACTGAACCTGAGGCGGTTAAAATTAATGGTGAACGACTTAGGTCAGCTATTGATAGTATAGCGAATGAGGCCATTAGGATTCAAGCAACGCCAGGCTGTCAAGTATTAGTTGCAAGACATGGCAAGGTGATTTTGAATAAATCATATGGGTATTTTACCTATGATAGTACCGTGAAGGTTACCAATGAATCGATCTATGATATTGCTTCAGTTACAAAAGTGGCGGCAACGCTGCAGGCGATTATGTTTTTGGAAGGTCGTGGGGTGATTGATTTAAATAAAAAGATGGCGCACTATTTGCCCGAACTTAAAAAAACCAATAAACGTAAGATGACCGTACAAGATGTGCTGCTCCATCAAGCTGGCCTAAAGCCATTTATTCCGATTTGGCAGCGTACGGTAGATGCTGAAGGAGAACGACTTACTGCATACTATAATTTGTTTTTAGATCAGCAGTTTAGTAATCAAGTTGCCCCAGGCCTTTATGCACTTGGGTCATTAAGAGATTCTATTTGGCACTGGACCGTAAACTCAAAGCTTCGTAAAAAACCAAGAAGATCAAAGACATATGACTACAAATACAGTGATATTGGTTTTTATATGTTACAGAAATTAGCTGAAACACTTCTTAACCAACCCATTGAGGATTTTCTGGAGCAAAACTTTTACCGCCCATTGGGCCTGAGTACGATGTCCTATTTACCACTTTGTAAGTTCCCAGCAACGCGTGTGGTGCCTACGGAAGAAGAAAAATCTTTCAGAAAAACCTTAATTTGTGGTATAGTGCACGATCCAGGAGCTGCATTGTATGGTGGGGTTGCTGGCCATGCCGGTATTTTCAGTAATGCTAATGATCTTGCCATACTGCTTCAGATGAATTTACAAGATGGTTACTATGGTGGGTTACAGTACATTCCTTCAGGTACGGTATCCAAATTCTCAAAAAAACAGGTAGAGAAAAACCGAAGGGGACTTGGCTGGGATAAGCCACTTGAAGAAGGTAATGGCCCTACATCTGATTTGGCATCGCTTGAGACCTATGGCCATACAGGTTTTACCGGAACAGCTGCTTGGGTTGACCCAAAATATGAATTGATTTATATCTTTCTCTCCAATAGAGTTTATCCAGACGCAAACAATAAAAAATTACTAAGTAAGGACATTCGAACGCGGATCCAAGGAGCGATTTATGATGCTATGTTGGACTATAAGCCGGAGCGTTAATCTTTTCAGATTTTTAAACAAATTTAGCATAATTTATTCAAAAAAACCATTTTTTAATACCTTGTATTAAATAAATATACATTTATGTATAAAATAAAATTTAAAAGTATATAAATACATATACATAATTGATGAAAACTTTTCTTTTGAAAAAGCACAAGCATCTAACCCGGATTATTCATCACAGTATCGTTATGAAAGCCAAAAGTTCAATAAAATCAAGGGTTTTGGATTTTCAGTTTGACAAATTAAGGCTAATTATCGTTCAATTATCTTCATAATTTCATTTATAAATTGGTATACATTGAAGTTGGGTGTTGCTTGACCGATGGCATACGAAATCACAGTATTAGTTTTTGGACAGTACCCAATATATGTTTCGTAAAACCCATAATGACCAAAGTAGGTATTTCCGTTATATTCTGATTCATAAACTCCTAGCCCGTACCTGTTTTCATGTTTTTTAGTGTATTTGACATCAATCATCCGTTTCAAGGACTTTTCATTAATTAATTTTAAGTTAAACAATGCTTTAATAAAGGTTGCTAGATCTTTATTTGTGGATACAAGCCCCCCACCCGACCAATCAAAAGAAGTATTTATTTCAGAAAAGTTTATGCTTCCTACATATTGATCCATTTGAGGTTTAGTTGGTTCATTGGGCTCATAAAACTCAAAAAAAGTATCCATCATGTTAAGTGGGTTTAATATCCGATCTCGTATGGATTTGGATAAAGTCGTTTGCTCGATTTGCTCAATAATCAACCCAAGGAGCACATAGTTCATATCCGAATAATACCAGCCCTGGCCAGGCGCA
>JAUIFR010000226.1 GCA_030430325.1 Bacteroidia bacterium
TGATTTGACCACTTTTTGTAAGAATTAAAATTTGTTTATTACCTGCAATATACGCTGCATTCGTTAATTCACCAAGCATATAGAAATAGTTTTCTTCATTATTTTGAAGATTATTTTTCTGTTTAAATATTAATTTATTTTTATTAAATAATTGATTATCAATAGACTTAGAGCTAAGTTTTATTTTTAGTAAATTTCTATTAATAAGCATCGTGCTGAGTTTCCCTAATACAAAGTCTTGATGATTGGCCCAATGTTTGATGGATGACCATACATCGCTATCATCAATGCTAAGGTACTCTTCAAGCCATTGATCAGGAGCGCGAAGATAATTTTCTTGGGTAATATTGCGTGTTAAAAATGCTCTAAGGTTTTGGCTGCCATCTAGTGTTTTACCATTTTGTATAAGCCACTTGGCACGTTGAATGATACCAATCAGCATTTTTTCGGCACTGACGCAGGTTTTGTGCAGGTAGACTTGCCAATACATGATGCGACGAGAGCTGATAAAGTGTTCGACACTGTAAATGCCCTTTTCTTCAACAACTAATTGATTATCAATAACAAATAGCATTTTAATGATGCGATCTGCCCCAATTACGCCTTCAGACACCCCTGTAAAAAAACTATCGCGTTGTAAGTAATCCAATCGGTCAACATCAAGCTGGCTAGCAATGAGTTGATTAAAGAAATTTCGATGGTACTTGCCTTCAAACATCTCAATGGCAAGTTGTAATTTGTTATGAAAAATGGCATTTAACTTTTTCATGATCAACAGGGAGATGTCTTCATGAGAAATACCACTAAACAAACTCTCTTCTAAAGCATGTGAATATGGACAGTGCCCAATATCATGTAAAAGTATGGCAATAAGTGCTGCCTCAAATTCATCTTCACTAATTACAATACCTTTTTGTATTAAGGTCTGTAAGGCTAGTTGCATCAAGTGCATGGCCCCTAGCGCATGATGAAACCTCGTATGATGTGCACCAGGATAAACAAGATTAGTCAATGCCAACTGCTTAACTTGCCTAAGTCGCTGAAAATAAGGATGATCTATGATTTCAAGGATCAAGGGTGTATGTACGGTGATAAATCCATACACCGGATCATTGATGATTTTACTTTTTTTTATTCCTAAATTTGCCTGCAAGCTATTGATTAAATTTTAAGCGAAGTTACATGATTCAGGATTATTATCAAATATTAGGCGTTTCTCCTTCTGCCAATTTACAGGAAATTAAGAAGGCCTTCAGGAAATTGGCATTTCAGTATCATCCTGACCATTCAAATCAAAGCAATAAGGAGCACTTTACATGGATAAACGAAGCGTATCAAGTTTTAAAAGATGAGGAAAAACGCTATAAATATGATGAATTATATCATTATTATATTGAGTCAGGGCACTATGATGCATTAACGGAAGAAGACCGAGTCAGCTATGAATACGAATATGATCAATGGCATGAGCATACCCCGCCGGCTTTCTATGTATTTTTGTATTTAAACCGGCACTATGTATTTAAATTACAATACTTAATTATAGGTATCCTTGGTCTGTTTTGGGTTGATTTATGGTTGCCCACTTCGTTTGTTGAGGACGATATTGTTACTTCATATACTTATTGGAGGATAGATAAGTCAGGTGAAATGGATAAAGTGGTGGAAGATTATACTCGAATGAGGACTGAGCGCGGTAAAGAAATTTATGTGGTAGTCCCCTCTAAGTATGTAGAAAATTATGGAAGTCATATTCTCATAGCACAAACACCTATTTTCAAAAGTTATGCCTATATCACGTGGCCAAATCTAAAAGGTGACATGAAGTTTAAAACACACCCGAGCCGGTTATATGCCATTATTTTCATTCATATCATTATGATTGTCAATTTTATGCTTATGAAATTTAACAAATATTCCATGAATATTCTTTTGACCACATCCATTATTCTAATATTTTTCATATTTGTATTTTTTGGGATGGTTACTGTCACGTAAGTACCAATTAGTTTTGTATATTTTTTAATTCAATTTTCTTTGAATTTTCTCATACATTACATCTGATTATATGTGTAATTAAGAGGCCGACTAGTCGATTTGGGTTAATAATGCTGGATTGTATGGGTAAATTGCTTTCTACAATGGAATAAATCTTACATCATAAGTTTATTTGCGTATTTGGGTTGGGCGTTGGTGTCATTTACTCTAAATTTCGAATATAAGAATAATGTTAGTTATTCTTCTGCATTGTTTCATGGTTAGTTAGTTTTAAGGTTGGTAAGGGGCTTGTACACACAGGTCCCTTTTTTTGATTAAATTTTGCAAAAATCGTTCAAATTATAATTTGTTTTGATTGTATTTTGCTAAATTGGTTTAAAAAAACTAATGACTAACTAAATCATCCAAACTAGGCTGGCCCATTTTAAGCTGCATGTCAAAAAGGTCTTCGAAATAATAGGCCACCTTATCTCGTACTTCGATCCAATTCACTTCTTGTTTTAATTCGGCTGCCAGTGATGTAACAGCTTTATTTTTAATACCACAAGGTACGATATGATCAAAATATGTTAAATCAGGGTCAATATTAAATGCTAACCCATGCATGCTTACCCATCGGCTAGTTTTAACACCAATGGCACAGATTTTTCTTGGGTTGGATTTATCCCAATCTATCCAAACGCCTGTTAGCCCCTCAATTCTTCCTGCTTTTAGGCCATAGTCTTGTAAAGTAAGAATGATGACCTGCTCCAGTGTACGCAAGTATTTGTGGATATCTGTCATGAAATTCTCCAAATCAAAAATAGGATATACCACCAGTTGCCCTGGGCCGTGGTATGTAATATCACCACCTCGATTTATTTTATAAAAGGAGGCTTGATGCACGTTTAGTTCATCCTTATTGATCAAAAGATGTTCAAAACTACCACTTTTACCTAGTGTGTATACATGTGGATGTTGACAAAAAAGTAAGTAGTTAGGTGTGGGTTTTTTATGATCAGCTAAAAGGGTACGATTATTAATCTTTACTTGTATTACACCATCAAATAAATGCGTTTGGTAATCCCATGCTAACTTATAATCAATTAATCCTAGGTGCTGTAATTCGACAGACTTATTCATTCCTCCTCCACTTTCTCAAGCTCCTCCACTTTCTCAAGCTCCTCTACTTCCTCTTCTTCCACTATTTCAACTTCTTCTTTCTCCTCTTCTTCTAACGTCTCATTCTCAATCTCTTCCATTTTCTCTTCAACCTCCTCTGTTTCAACTTCCACCTTCTCCTCTTCTTTTTTCTTTTCTTCCTTTATTGCTGCCACATTCTCTTCCTGATTGTTGTTTGGTATGTTCAAATTCCAATCATACTCATAGTAGGCTATTTTATAATCTTCAGGAATTGGTTCCTTACGATATTCATTAATAAATTGTAACGTTGTGCTTACTTCTGTGTCAAAATCTTTTTTGTACCATTGAAACACTTTCGAAATTAATACCTTCTTATCATTATTATTTACCTTAATATAATCTATCCGATTAAACGTTTGCTTCAGCACGGATTCAATTTGTTCTTCTAATAAATTAGGTTTATAGGCTTTGGCAGGAAGTTTTGGGCATCCCTTTGCCCCACATGCCAGCACGAAATACAATCTATTATCATTATACTTTTCAACTAACTTGCTAAACTCTATATCGTTTAAGGTAAGCATTTCTCCGGCTACTTTGTACTTAACTTGATCAAAAAAACCCACCACTTTGATGGCAGAGGCAACAGGGTAACGCTTGGCAAGCTCTAAAATAACTAGCACATTATATGAGTTGATGTAAAAAGCTTTCTTTTCTTGTATTGATGCCTCATCCAGTTTTGTGGTGGCTATTAGTTTTATAATATCTTTTTCGTTATCCAAGTTTTTTTGTAGTCGCTCATAATCTACATCTCCAAAACTGGAATAGCTTTTTAGGAAAATATCTACCTTTGCATAAAAGGTGTTAAGCTGAGGTGTGCCTGAATGTCCAAGAAATGAGATGGTTAATAAACCTATCAGTGCAATTATTTTAGTATGAATACTCATGTGTTACCTGCGATTTAATTCAGCAATTTAGCGTGTTATTTTTATTGCCAAATACAACTTATTCAACTTAATTGAATTTCTTCCAACTGTAGACGCCCATTGGGTAACTCAAAAATAATAAATTTTACGGACATTTCATTTTAAAATTTGAATAAATTGATGTGTTTGGAGATTTTGACGCGTTCATTTTAATGGCATTACAAAGCCAATTGTATACAAATTAATCTTCATCCTCTTCCCGCCATATGGCACCATATTGATTGACGAGGATGTCATCATATTTGTCTGCCAGTTCAAATAAACGAAGAAATTTGCCATAGCTTTTTTCGACATCAAGATCATAATCCTTATCGATAAGCGTCAGTACAATGTCCTGATAATTAATGCTAAAAAAGACATCATCTAAGTTATAATTCTCTTTTAATAAATATTCATAAATTTCAGCCACATTTGATTTGGGTAATCGGCAAAGCCTTGCATCACTGATTACAAAACCAGATTGATCCGAATAAAAGATATGTATTTTGGCACTTCCTTGTTCAATTTCCCAGTTATTTGTGCCCCGTCGTGTTAGTTTTACATTATCTACTGTTTTGGCGATGATGCTTTCAATAATTTTGGTAGCGCCAATGGGCTGATACTCTTTTTCGATAAGCTCCAGCGTATCAATTTTTGCCCCACAATTAGGACAATAATGGCCCTGTGCGCTTTTTGTATTTGAGATTGTTCCACATGATTGGCATTTGACGACAGACTGCCCAACGTAAGGGGTATATTCTGTCAGCAAATCGATCAAGTAGGAGGAAGGTAATGCGAAGCCCAAATTATTTCCACCTTGTATGATAAATGTATTTACACCAACGATATTTCCATCTTCGTTGATTAAGGGGCCACCACTGTTACCGGGATTGATCGCTGCATCGGTTTGAATATAATTAATATTATTGTGCAAGCGCTCAGCTTTAGATATAATACCTTGAGAAATGGTATATTTCAAGCCGTATGGGTGCCCTATTGCCATGACTAAATCACCTTCTTTAATGCTATTAGTCGCTAGCTCCACGTTGGGCATATCTACATTTTTAGGGGCACTAATAAAGGCTAGATCATGAGCCGAATCATTATAAACAACATTGGATAATAATGGATGGAATTTTTTACCGCTAATGACTACTTCAGAATTACCTTGTACAACATGGTCATTGGTGACAATAATATCATGCTCTTTCAAATAAAAACCACTGCCGGTACTTTGGGGAGTGGAAATCTGAATGGTGACGTCTTTATATGAATCAATTATTTCTTTCATTTTGCAATACTTATAAAAAGTTAACTTAAAGAGTTGATAACATGATCTAATCCTTTAGGTTTAATTTTATTTTTCATAATTAAAATTTTGAATTTCTTTAATAAGGGAGTAGGCAAAACTTACCGCTGAATCAAACTTTAAATTCTTGGTATTTACATGCACTCTAGGAAATTCTTCTTGCGTATTTTTCAATTCTTGCTTAATATAATCTAATACCAAACCCCGGTCTATGGAGTCATCTTCTTTTACAAATTTTCTTTTAAATCCTAACTCCTCAAAAAAACCTTGATTTCCACATCTTACAATCAAATGAAACAATGATTTTGTGATGGAAGGTAGGTTATAAGTAAATAAACAATAACTGGCGATGTACTCGGCAATAGCAAAAGCAATAATGGGGTAATTATTATCTCTGTAATAGAGTACATTATCAATGTTTTTTGAAATGGCGTTGGTAATGTCAACTGGGGTGGCCTTACCTAATACCGAAAACGTAGCCTGATTCTTGTAAAACTCTTTTGTAACCTCATTTTTATCTTTGTTTAAGTATTTATTAAGCTCACTTCGGGTAAATTGTATTTTTTCTTGGATCGATTTACCGTTATCGGTAAAATAATAGGAGCTAATTTGCTCTAAGGTGTTCATGAGCTTCCCTTCAGGTGTAATGAGATAATCGATTTTATAGGTAAGGTTTAAAAGTAAGTAGGCAATGGCTCCAGAGTATTTGCTTACATTCAGCTTGTCCATTTCCTCAAAGGTAGATTGAATCCAATTTATAAGGTGCTTATACTTAATATCTTTTATT
>JAUIFR010000227.1 GCA_030430325.1 Bacteroidia bacterium
TCGTTTTAGAAAAAAATGGGCAGATTGGTGGTCGAGCGCGTCAATTTTCAGAGCAAGGGTTTACGTTTGATATGGGACCAAGCTGGTATTGGATGCCCGATGTTTTTGAGTCATTTTTTAACCGATTTGGCTATCAAGTGAGTGATTTTTATCAATTGCAGCGTCTGGATCCAGCTTACAGGGTCTATTTTTCGGAGCAAGAGTTGCTTGATATACCTTGTAACTTGGAGGAGCTTTCTCAAATTTTTGAGAAAATAGAGGCAGGTAGCGGTCGTAAACTCAAGCAATTTCTGAAAGAGGCTCAATATAAGTATGAGTTGGGGATGAAAGAGTTTGCGTACATCCCTGGTTTATCCATTCGTGAATTGTTAAATTGGCGCATAGCTAAAGGTGCGCTCAAACTAAACCTTACTCAGTCCTTTGACCGCTATGTCCGTAAGTACTTTAAACATCCTTGGCTTCGTCAACTTATGGAGTTTCCGATCCTTTTTTTAGGAGCAAAACCCTCGCAGATTCCTGCGCTATATAGTTTGATGAATTATGCTGATTTGGTTCTGGGAACCTGGTATCCGCAGGGTGGGATGCATAGTGTGATTAAGGGTTTTTATAAATTAGCCGGTAAATTAGGTGTAAAATTTCAGTTAGACACGGAGGTTAAGGGCTTTAAGTTTCATCAAAAAGCTATTCGGCAGGTGGTAACTAATCGGGGAGCGTTTGATACAGACTTATGTATTGCATCGGCAGATTATAATCATGTGGAAATGAATTTACTGGATGCAGATCAACGTTCATATTCTTCCAAATTTTGGGAAAAGCGCGTCATGGCACCATCTGCATTGATATTTTACCTTGGTATTAATAAAAAAGTAGGCGGATTACGACATCATAATTTATTTTTTGATCGATCATTTGACCAGCATGCTCAAGAAATTTATGATCAACCAAAGTGGCCAACCGAACCCTTATTTTATGTGTGTTGTCCTTCAAAGACAGATCATACTGTGGCGCCACCTGATCATGAAAATTTATTTTTATTAATTCCTGTTGCACCTGCGCTTAAAGATGAACCTAGTATTCGTGAAAAAATATTAAATCAGGTACTTCAACGCTTCGAAAAAAATATAGGTGAAAATATTCGTGATCATATTCTATTTAAAAGAAGCTACGCACATTCGAATTTTATGGCTGATTACCATGCCTTCAAGGGCAATGCGTATGGCCTGGCAAATACATTAAGCCAAACGGCTCACTTACGACCATCTATTAAAAGTAAGAAAATAAAAAATTTATATTACACAGGGCAATTAACCGTTCCGGGCCCAGGCATACCACCAGCAATTATTTCTGGCCAGGTGGTAGCCAATTTTGTTCAAAAACAAATATCAAAGGCAATCAATTTTAGCTAAACCATTTTTTTATGAAAATTCTGTATGATCAAGTTTCTCAGCGATGTAGTAAAAGTATCACACTAAAGTATAGCACTTCTTTTTCTTTGGGAATTTGGATGCTTCATCGGCAATTTCATCAACCTATATACGCCATTTATGGATTTGTACGCCTAGCTGACGAAATTGTAGATACTTTTCATGACTTTAATAAAGAAAAATTATTAGATAAATTTGAGCAAGATACCTGGGAGGCTATTCAAGAGGGAATTAGCTTAAACCCAGTGTTGCATAGTTTTCAACACACAGTGAATAAGTATCAAATCGATCATGATTTAATCGCCTGTTTTTTGAAAAGTATGCGTATGGACTTAAGCCGGCTGGAGCATAATGCCACTTCTTATAAGGAATATATTTTAGGTTCGGCTGAAGTAGTGGGGCTCATGTGCTTAGCTGTATTTTGCCGAGGTAATCAAAGTCAATATCAACACCTTAAGCCATACGCCATGCGTTTAGGTGCGGCTTTTCAAAAAATTAATTTTTTAAGAGATTTAAATGCTGATTTTCAGCAGCTGGGCAGAAGTTATTTTCCGAATATTAATTTAACGCAGTTTGACGAAAGTAGTAAAAGGGCTATTGAACAAGAAATTGCAGAAGACTTCCAGGCCGGGCTTGAGGGTATTAAGATGCTGCCACGGGGTGCTAAGTTAGGGGTTTATGTGGCTTATGTTTATTACCTCAAGTTATTCAAACAGATTAGCCAAACATCACCTCATGTTATTATGAAGCAGCGAGTTCGGGTCAAGGATCGAAAAAAGCTACAATTATTAATTGGGTCCTATGTGAGGTATAATTTAAGGATGATTTAATGATGCGTATTAAATTTTAACATAAATCTAATAAATAATTACACATAAATTGTGTAATTATTTATTATAATTTGTAAAAAAATTATGAGAAAAAAATTACTTGCAAAAGCGGATAGCCATGACTATATGAATGAATTTGGCAAAATATATTCATTTTAAAATAAATAAGCAAGTATTTCTCTACACCTTAAGCTGGCGTTTAATAATGATAACTTCTAAGATAAAAAATAGTAAAAATAGCGCCATGCTGCAGTAAAAAATTTCGGTTTTTAAAAGGGAGTATTCACCAAATTTTAGTTGATTAATATAGGCAAAAATGGGGTGTGTGATGTTAGATGTTACCGATACAAGCCAAACAAATATGCCTATGATTATACCCAAAATGAGTAACCAGCCATTTTTATGGATGAGAGCAGGGGTAGGTGCGGAGCTTTTAAGTGGCTCGATTTTTCGCATCACACGTTCGGTAAACTCCTCTGATAGCTTATCTTCAGGTGCATGATTCAACGTTTGCCGGATGAAGTCATCTATGTCATTTGATGGGCTCATAAAATGCCTGTTTATGTTTCACTTTCTTTAATTTTTTTCTGATTCGATGGAGCTTTACTTTAATATTAGCCGTGCTTAACCCCAATATTTTGCCTAGCTCTTTAATAGTACAATCTTCATAATAATACAACAATATAATGGTTTTCTCTTGTGTAGGCAATTGCATAATGGCCTGATAAAGCATTTGCATGGCTTGAGTTTCAAATGTATTGTCTGTATGGGTAATCTCGCTCGATGCTTCTTTCAAAACACCATTCATATCGGTTGTGTGTACTTGTTTTTTGGATTTCTTTAGATGATTCAGAGCCGCATTGTATGCAATTCTGTAAATCCAGGTAGATAGCTGCGCTTCTTTTCGAAAAGTGTGAATGGACTTGTATATTTTTATAAAAATATCTTGTGTTACCTCCTCGGCGTCTTCCCGGCGCGAAATGAGCTTATGAACTAGGTTAAAAATTTTATTTTGGTAAGTGTACACCAGTAGCTTAAAAGCGGCTGCGTCACCAGCTCGTATTTTTTCAAGTACTGCATCATCTACCATATTACTCATATTAACCATTTAGACCACAAAAAGTAGTTTTGGTTACAGTTTTTAGTGAAGAATCTCTAATTCTTAAAAAAAATACTTACAGTTCAATATTCAGCTGCCTTTCAACTGAGCTAATTAACTAGGTTTTATGAATTTTATGTGATGAGGTTGAAAAAAATTATAAAACCTGTAACCTTTTCGTTCGACTCGTGTCAAATAAGTAAAATTAACATTTAACAAAATTAATATGGAAGTATCAATCGTATTTATCACCTTTTTTATAGTAGTGTTTGGTATATTTTACCTGTTTTACTCTACTCGCCACAAGGAACGCCTGGCACTGATTGAGAAAGACAAAGACGTCAATGTATTTATTGGTAAGCGTGTGGTCAAATCACATATTGTTTGGAAAATTATACTGCTTAATTTGTCATTGTTACTCATGGGAATTGGTTTTGGGATTTTGCTTGGTCAGTTGCTTTACAGCAGTGGTATGCAAGATGAGGTGGCTTATCCGGCTTCTATCTTCATTATGAGTGGAATTGGGTTATTCTCCGGATTTTATATTACTAAAAGTATGATAAAGCAATAGTCATCTGAATATGATCAATTTTGGATAAAAATAAACGTATTTGGCAAAATATATTTAATTTCATCTGTTTTTTGGTTGTTTTAACTTCAATATTCATTTTTTTAAGCGTTTATAGTCGATTATAAGCATTTAAAAAAATGGATAATAATGTTGAATAGTGGAACTAAGTAGAGCTTTATTGAAGTTGGTTTAATTCATAGTTAAGGTTTTCTCTGGCTTGCTGCTCATATTGGTTTTTAAAAAAATCGGTTTTAAAAATGGATTCCAAGGCTAAAAAATGACTCAGTACTTTTTTTCTGCCCTTACGGTACATAAAGTTTGGGTACATACGATATTCTTTTCTTATTTTTTTGGTGTATTTATAATAGGTGTCAGGGGGCTGGCCTAGTATAGAAAGATCAAGATCCAATAGTATATTGGTATCATGTGTGGTTGATTTTTGGTGGGCTTTGGTAGCTTCGATTTGCGTCATGCATAGCGGAATACTATCAAACGACGTATTAGTGATTCGCTTTTCAAAAAATAAGGTACTTTGGTGCTCATTATTACTTTTGGTGGGCTTATAAATAATATCATGGTAGTAAATGGAGAACAATAAGGCATCAAGGTTTTCAATGTGTGTTTTAACTTGTTCTAACCCACTGATCATGTGCTCTAAATGTTCAAGATTGTGGTAATAACGAGATTTAGCTGAATATTGGGTTTCAATTTCCTGCCAACATGCTCCATGGTAGTCCATATCAGTGGAGTATTGGCCAATTAATCCTAAAAACTTTTCTTTTAGCATGATCTTACTCATTTTAAGTAACCTATTCTATTTAGTTTCATTCGTCACTGATAGTTAAAATCTTGAGAATTATACCACCTGGTCACTTTAGTTTACGATTTTTTGGGCAAAAGGATGCATACATACAAAATTTAGAGCAAAAAGGCAGCATCAACAAATATATAAACAGCTAGAAAACATTCATTTATAACCATCAAAAATCCAATAATTCCATGATGGAAAACAATACGACAACAGAGATAGTGCTATAGTGATGGTATAAAATACGTAGATCGTGAATTTTTGCTATTTGTTTTTGAAATTAAAAAATATAATTATATCAATAAATCATTGAACTAAATAAATATTATGCGATATGATATAAAAAAATTCTTGCATAAGTAAGGATTTTAAAAAAATGTTACTTATATTAGCATTGTAGTTAAATTTATATCCATTTCACCAAATTTACTACTTTGAGATTGAAAGAATGATTCAAATAGAAAAACAACCAGTCCACACATTTTTGATGAAGAAGGAGATGAATGCATGTGCAGTTTAAGAAAGAAATTCTTACGTCTCAATCCAGCTGAGTGAGGCACTATAATTAGTGCCTACTTGCTCAGCAATGTAAGTTACATCCCCAAAGACAATACAATAAACCTGATTGGCGTTATGTGGATTCCAAAAAATCAACTACCTTTGCTGCAAAAATAGAATTGCGCATGGCCAGCACGGATACATTTCAATCACCTGACTTTTATAATATTGATGCCTTATTAGATGAGGAGCATCTATTGGTTCGAGATTCCATTCGAACTTTTGTAAAATCTGAGATATCTCCTCATATTGAAGATTGGTGTCAAAAAGCTTATTTTCCGACTGATATGGTTAAGAAATTTGGTGATATTGGCGCCTTTGGCCCTACCATACCCGAGCAATATGGGGGTGGGGGAATGGATTATATTGCTTATGGCTTGATCATGCAAGAAATTGAGCGGGGAGACTCCGGAATGAGAAGTACGGCATCTGTGCAAGGCTCCTTGGTGATGTACCCTATTTTTAAATTTGGCTCTGAGGCTCAAAAGATGAAGTATTTACCAAAACTTGCGAGTGGGGAGTGGCTTGGCTGCTTTGGACTTACAGAGCCCGATCATGGTTCAAACCCATCAGGCATGCGAACTCGATTTACCGATGAGGGCGATCATTATTTACTAAATGGGAGTAAAATGTGGATTTCTAACTCACCGCATGCACAAGTGGCTGTGGTTTGGGCAAAAAATGAAGAGGACCGAATCCACGGGCTGATTGTTGAGCGGGGTATGGAAGGCTTCACTACTCCAGAGACTCATGGCAAATGGTCATTAAGGGCCAGCTGTACCGGCGAATTAGTGTTTGATAATGTAAAAGTGCCGAAAGAAAATTTATTACCAGGCAAGAATGGGCTTGGTGCGCCTCTGATGTGCCTGGACTCTGCACGATAT
>JAUIFR010000228.1 GCA_030430325.1 Bacteroidia bacterium
TACCGTGAAAGGCGTGGCGTGCAAGGCAGTATTTTTGCCCACCATCAACTCAAGTTCTAATTCCTCACAACGTTGCTCAGTTATGGATGCACAAATTAGCCCACGTCCATGTGTGGCCATGAAGTTGACAATTTCAGGAGTGATGCACTGTGCGGCACAAATGAAATCACCTTCATTTTCGCGGTCCTCATCATCAACTACGATCACAATTTTGCCAACGCGAATATCATCAATAGCTTTAGTTATGGTATCCAGCATGTATTTTAATCTATTATCTTGTTTTTATTTCTGTTCAATTATTTTATAAGTAATATACGAATATTTCGTAAATTTGTTTCAAAATCAGTCGAATTGGGTTAAATTTAGTTAAAATGTGCATGCAAATCGCATTTTGATTTTAAATTTCAATGCTCCTAGTAAAATATTCTCATTGATTATATAGCAAATAACTGAGTGTTGTCTAGATTTGGATGAAAATTGATATTTGATAAATATTAGAAAAGTACAATTTGAGTTAGGGATATAAAAGGCCAGCCATTTATGGCTGGGTCCTTTAGGACACAACCGAGACGAGAGTAATATTGCTCCTTTTGTAGAACTTCCAAAATAATTAATATCAAGTAAATGAATGTAATTAGCTAAAAATATTTAAAATTACATGATTGTCCGGAATCATACTAATTAATGTAGCAAATGATACAATAGGAATGATGTACTTCGGGTTAGGGATGCAAAATGCCGGCCTTTGGCCGGGTCCGAAGGACGGAACCATTTTGGAGCCCGGCCTGGAAATGATTTATTCATTTTCAGGCAACCCCCAAAAAATAAAAAAATTAATTAATTGGCATCGGTTCGATGAAGGCCATAAAAATAAATCGTTAAGATGAATAAAATTAGCAAAAATAATTCAAAATTATCTTAAAAAATCAAGGAAAAAATTAAAATTCTTGTAAAAAAACAAAACTTAAAACCAATTATTAGAAAAAATCTATCTAAAGAAAACATTAAATATAATACTATAATTATTTGATTATCAATTATATATAATGCAAGTGGGTATAAATTCGGATAGTCAAGTAAAATTATCTATAAATAAAAGTAAAAAGATTAATAAAAAAATAATGAAAATAATAAACAAATATATTTTAAACTAAAAATAAATGATAATATATTAAGTAAAAATATTAGAAAAATACAATTATTCAAAGGGCAAAACTAATAAGTCATATAATCAAAAATCAACAAAAAATTTTAACTAATCAAATTATTCAAATTGGCCATACCAGAACATACCATTCAAGAAATTAAACAACGGGCAGATGTCTTAGAAATAATTAGTGACTTTCTATCGGTTAAACGCAAGGGACAGAATTATTGGGCATGTTGCCCTTTTCATGATGAGAAGACCCCTTCATTTTCAATAAATCCGGCGAAGGGGTTCTATAAATGTTTCGGTTGTGGTAAGTTTGGTGATGCCATCGATTTTGTGCAAGAACACGAGGGGATGAGTTACGTGGAGGCGCTCCAATACATTGGAAAAAAGTATAATATTACCATTGAGCAGGAAGCGCTGACGCCAGAAGAAAGGACCTCCCATAGCCTAAAAGAAAGTCTATTTATTCTACTTAATTTTGCTGGAAAATACTTTGTCAAACAACTTTGGGAGCAAAGTGAAGGTATGCAAATTGGGCTTAGTTATCTTCGAGAACGTGGCTTTAGCGATGCATTATTAAAAGAATTTGGTATTGGATATAGCTTGAATGAATGGGATGCTTTTTTAAAGGAAGCGAAACAAAAGGGGCATGATACAGAGAAACTCGCGCAAGTGGGTTTAATTATTTCAAAGGAGAATAAGACCTATGACCGCTTTAGAGGGCGAGTTATGTTTCCCATTCATGATGTAAGTGGTAGGATTGTGGGTTTTGGTGCTAGGCGCTTAACTAATGATACGAAGCAACCAAAGTATATCAATTCTCCAGAAAGTGAGGTTTACAATAAAAGTACGGTACTATATGGTATTTATCAAGAAAAAAATGCCATTCGTACCCAAAATAAATGCTATTTGGTAGAGGGTTATACAGATGTAATGGCTTTGCATCAGGCTGGTATTAAGTCGGTTGTAGCTTCATCAGGGACTTCGCTTACAGATGGGCAAGTAAAATTACTTAAACGGTATACGACCACTATTACCTTATTGTTTGATGGGGATCAGGCAGGCTTATTAGCAGCATTACGTGGTGTTGATATGATCCTAAAGGCAGGTCTGCAGGTGCGCGTCGTGGTATTCCCTGAGGGTGAAGATCCCGATAGTTTTGCCAAAAAATCAGGAGCTCAAGGGTTAGAAGAATATTTGCAATCACAGGAGCATGATTTTATTACTTTCCAATCACAATTATTACTTAAAGATGCGAAACAGGATCCGGTCAAAACGGCTGAGGCAGTTTCAAGAATTGTAGAGAGTATTAGTTATATCCCTGACCAAATACAAAGAGCCATGCATATTAAAGCATGCAGTACTCGGTTTGGTTTGGAAGAGTATATGTTGACAGCTGAACTCAATAAACATTTAATTAAAAGGCATCGTAAGAGCAAAGATAAACCTGAGGAGCTACCAAATTTAGCATCAGTGAAGCCAGCTTCTCCACAGTACAGCACATTGGATGAAGGTACCTATTTGAGAATTCAAGAGCGTGAGAGCTTGCGCCTTTTGTTGAATTATGGTTTCCAGCAGTTTGAAGAAAAGCTTCATGTTTATGAATATTTATTAGAGGAGCTCGATCAGATAAATATGATAACTCCTGTATATCAGCAGATTGTGACCCTCTATAAAACGCAGCTTGCAGCTGGGCAGCTTCCAGATACGATCTCCTTGATGAAGGAATCTGAGGGGCCTTTAAAAGAAGCACTTGGAGAGTTTATTACCAAACCATATGAACTAAGTTCAAATTGGGAGAATAAGTATCATATTTATGTACCAGAGCAAGATGATGTATTGCCCGATTTAATTTATAAAAGCGTGCTGCGCCTTAAGTTACGTGTGGTACGGAAGTTAATCCAAGAGAATATGGCTAAACTTCAAGATGCTGAAGATGAAGCCCGTCAACAGCAAATTATCAAAGTCCACCAAGCCCTAAAAACATCCGAACAAGGCTATGCCAAGCTTCTTGGTAATGTAATTTTGAATTAATTTTGCAGAATTTGTTGAATAATGGGTATTCCTCAAAGCTTGCCCCGGGTAGTTCATTGATATATAATGGCTAAAAATCAGGAATTGGAAATTTTAAATAAATAAATGAAAACGATCCAGAAAAGCCTTAGGTGGAAAATTTAATAATATTAGAAAAGTATAATTTGAGTTAGGGATGCAAAATGCCAGCCGCATGCGGCTGGGTCCAAAGGACGGGCTCCAAAAAATAGATATTATATATTTGAATATAATTAGTTAAAAATATTTAATATTAAAATTAGAAACAGCGTAAATTCAGGGTTGGTAAATCAGTTAAAACACTAAAACCATAACTAAGTCAAACTAAAACAAATAAGGTAATAAAAATATTAAAAAAGTGCAAAAAAATAAAAAATCAAACTCACCAAAAAATATTAAAAACTAATTCAAGAAATTATCACAGACAACAATGATTTATAATGTGTTAGTATATTGATTATAAAAAAATGCTAAAAAGGTAATCACTTTGTTATGAAATATTTTTTTAATTGATATGGATGTGGCCTTTATTTGTTGGACTTGATCTTGTTTTGAGCTAATTTAGCTTTACTCTTTATACTATTTTCATATTCATAGCCTTGGTAGGTTCTTACTTTTTTAAGGTAAAAATTGGCTGAGACCTTATCACCCAAATCCATATAAATATAGGCTAATTGTAAACAAGCATTTGCTCCAAAATAGGCATTCATCGGGGCTTTTTCTATCGTTTTTTTATAGTAAGATAAGGCTGTTGTATTATGATGTTGTAGGTGATGAAAACGAGCTTTTCTATAATGGAAATGGGCCAGGTCTATTTTGTTTAACGAGTCAATATTGATTTGGGTAAATAGTTTTGCTGCTGTTTCAAAAAAACCGCCATCTGTGGCATATCGTATCTTAGTAAGCATTAAATGTGGTAATTGTAGAGCCTCAAGTTGCCTAGCAGCATGTTTATCGGCTTCATGATAAGTGTTTCCATTTTTTTTTGCTGTCGCAAAATGATTCAACATTTTTGTCTTATTTCTTAAAAACCAATAACAAAGGCCCACTTTATAATGTGCATCTTTAATATGTGTACTTCCTTTATATAAATTAATAAATTGTGTATAAGCATTAATCGCCTTATGATAAAAACCTCCTTGAAAATACGTTTGCCCCATTATATAAAATATATAGGGTATAATTACATCGGAGTCTCGTTTTGCCTCAAAATCGCTTAATAGGGTAGGTGCTTGGTGCATTTTGGACTGTAGCATGGCCAAAAGCAGTTCAAGTAATGGGCTACTAGAATAGCTTTCATGCAGCGTTTCAAGTTGTAATAAGGCTTTTGTTTTGTTCTTTGAGGTAAGCCAACTACCCATTATCATTAACCAGTTTGCTTCGGAAACTTGATCATGCTGTGTTTGACTAAATTTGGCTATGCAGTTTAGCCCATGGTCTATATCCCCTTCCATTCCAATTAACTGTAGTGCCCAATTGTATTGCTCTGGCACCATGCCAATGATTAAGTTTAAAATCCCAATAGTTTTGAGTTGAGGTATGTGATCAGGGTAATCGCTCTGATGTTTTTTGATTAAACGATACGCCTTATTCAGCTGTAAGGCTGCCGCCCATTCTTCTCTAAATCTTAATTTAACAAAGGCACGATGTAAGGCTAACTCAGCTTGGTAGTATTGCTTATGCGTATAATTTAAATCTTCGAGTTGTTTTTCTCTTAGGGCTGCAATTTCCTTCCAAATTTCATACTTCGTAATATCTTCACTTACTAATAACTCCACCAAATCAGTCAAACTTAATAAATAAATTTTAAGCGCCTTATCATGAGAAAGATTAAATGGATGTTGAAGTGTTTGTCGTGCTTGACTAAGGTTATAATTAAAAATTTGAGCATATGCTTGATCAAAAGTTTTATGCGCAAAGATTTGATTGGAACTAAATACCGCATAAAAAAAAAGCAGTGAATAGATGGATACATATTTCACTGCTTTTCTATTGATCATATTCTTTACTTGGAAGCCGCCTTGGTAGCACGCTTACGTTTTGGCTTTTTCTTTTCTTCTTCAACCTGTAATTCTACATTGGCCAATATTCGACCGCAATGCTCACATACTATAAGTTTTTTGCGTTCTTTGATATCTACTTGTCGTTGAGGAGGTACCACATTAAAGCATCCACCACAAGCACCTCTGCGTACCGTTACTACAGCAAGTCCATTGAGCGCACCTGTTCGTATTCGATTATAAGAACGTAGTAGCCTTTCTTCAATACTACTGCTAGCTTTTTCTCTTTCTTGCAATAATTTTTCCTCTTCTTCCTTGCTTTCAGATACAATGACGTCGAGCTCTGATTTTTTATTTTGTAAATCGCCTTCGCGCTCTTTTAAGATTTCATTCGTACTATTAATTTCAACATTTTTATCTTCAATTTTAGCACGAGCTTCTTTAATTTTCTTCTCTGCGATTTGAATTTCTAAGTTTTGTAGTTCAATCTCTTTAGTAATGGCATCAAATTCTCTATTATTTCGAACATTCATTTTTTGATCTTCATACTTTTGAATGAGCTGTTCAGCTTCTTTAATTCCATTTTTTCGATCATTGATCTCATCTTCCAAACTTTTAGCTTCAGCGTTAAAATTTTGAGCACGCGTCTGGTAGCCAGCAATTTCATCTTCTAAATCACGAACCTCCTCAGGTAATGCACCTCTGATCTTTTTAATATCATCCAATTTGCAATCTATGGCTTGCAAGTTCATTAAAGACTCTAATTTTTGTGCGATCGTTGTTTCCATGTATTAAAAGTAACTTATTGGGTTTGTATTAACTTCAGATTTTATAATTACAATATTAGCAAATTTTTTCTTCAAATAGGCATAAAGTAGTTCTTTAGTGCAAACTTCACTTTCAT
>JAUIFR010000229.1 GCA_030430325.1 Bacteroidia bacterium
TCCTGTAAAAGAATTACTTACCAATGTGAATTACAATGATGTCAAAGAACCTTTTTATAACCAACTGTCAATCAACTTGTTTTAAGTGGACAGTTATGAATTGATTTAATATCCAAACCTTGGACATATTTCTATTAATTAGTACCATTTTCAAAAGAAAAGTTACCCTGTTTTTTCAATTTTATTCATTCTTAATTTTGGATATACCTATATAATAATAATTTCTTAACTGGAATGATTTTTGTTTCACTCTAATTATTGAAGCTAATGACGCAGAATGGATACTAAAATTTTATTTTGTAATTAAATTATGTAATGTGCCAATTTTTCTTACTCCATGGACGAAATACAGTTTTAAAACAGTAAAAAAGTTTGGTAAGATGCATAATTTTTAAATAATTCGTATTTAATTTGCTGCCGAAAAATTTGAATGAAATAGTTATGGGATATATTGAACCAGCTCCAATTAAGGATAAAGAAAATCCATTTGAGTCTATGATGTCGAGGTTTCACATCGCCTCGCAAGCATTGGGTTTGGATGATGAAGTTTATAATGTATTAAAATCGCCTGCCAAGCAGGTGGTGGTTTCTTTACCTGTAACCATGGATGATGGTTCAATTGAGGTATTTGAAGGATATCGAGTGATCCATTCGAGCATACTTGGTCCATCAAAGGGAGGCGTACGCTATGATATGGGTGTAAACCTTGATGAAGTTAAGGCGTTAGCTGCATGGATGACTTGGAAATGTGCGGTGGTGGATATTCCTTATGGTGGAGCTAAGGGTGGCATCACTTGTAATCCTCGGCAAATGTCTAAGGGCGAGATCGAACGCTTAACAAGGGCTTACACCATTGCTATGATTGAGATATTTGGACAAGATCGAGATATTCCAGCACCTGATATGGGTACAGGCCCACGTGAAATGGCGTGGATGATGGATGCCTACTCTAAAGCTTATGGTACAACGGTAAACGCAGTTGTAACGGGTAAACCACTTGTTTTGGGGGGGTCATTAGGTAGAGTAGAGGCTACTGGTCGTGGTGTAATGGTAAGTACACTAGTGGCCATGGAGAAGCTCAAAATTAATCCATATCATGCCACTTGTGCTGTGCAAGGCTTTGGAAATGTGGGTGCCAATGCGGCCATGCTACTTGAGGAGAGGGGGGTGAAAGTCATTGCTATTAGTGATATTTCAGGCGCCTATTATAATAATAAGGGCATTAATATTCGCGAAGCAATGGATTACAGAAATCAAAATAATGGCAGTATGAGTGGGTTTACAGGAGCTGAATCTATTCCTGCTGAGGACTTGCTGACACTTGAAGTGGATGTGATCATTCCAGCTGCCAAAGAGGATGTGATTACCACTCAAAATGCTTCTGACATAAAGGCAAAACTTATTGTGGAAGGGGCAAATGGACCGACTTCGGCCAATGCAGATGCTATTATTAATGATAAGGGCATCATGGTGGCCCCTGATATATTGGCTAATGCAGGTGGTGTTACTGTTTCGTATTTTGAATGGGTGCAAAATAGACTGGGCTATAAATGGACTAGGGAGCGCGTTAATCGCAGAATGGATAGGATCATGAAGGAATCGTTTGAGCGAGTATATAAGGCCTCCTTGGAGTATGACGTTCCGATGCGTATTGCAGCATATATTGTAGCTATAGATAATGTGGCACAAACCTATAAGTATAGAGGAGGATATTAAATAATTTAAATTAATCAAGTTGACCATGGCAAAGAAGACATTTCTTATTCTGCTCGGATGCAGTATGATGTTATTGGGGTGTCAAAAAGAAGATACCGACCAAGTAGGCGCACAAATGACCTTTAAATTTGCATTCGATGCTAATCAAGCCAGGTTGGATAACTTTGGCCAGCCAGCACAGTTACCGGAAGGTCATGCCGGGCAAACACCCGAATTTAACCAAATTGCAGCCCATTATGTGGAGATTATCCCCTCAGCGCTCACGCAGCTGGGAGATGGAGCCATTTTGTATAAAGGCCCTGAAACAACTGCAGGAGGCGCGACGGCCATAGATTTTGCCAATGAAAAGAAGGTGACAGCAGGGGAAGAGTATTTAAAAGTGGCACTTGCCGATATTCCACCAGGTACCTACGAATATATCAGAGTTTCATTAGCGTATCAGAATTATGATATTCGGTTTAAATTTGAAGAACTAGACTTATCAGCACGCTTAGCTTCTTTTGTGGGATATAATAGTTACATTCAAGATTATGAGATTAAAGACTCAACAGTAAGTGTGAGTGCCAATAAGGCCCAAGGTTACTTTGGTTTTGAAACTATTTACAGTGTGGTTACAGGTGATGCACCTACAACAACGGTGCCCAACCCGATCGCAGCAACCTCACCTATACCACTTAATTCTTGCGTTGTAACAGGGCAATTTGATCCGCCCCTTATCATTACTGATGGGCAATCTTCTGATATTAATATCACGCTTTCCTTATCTATCAATAAGAGTTTTGAGTGGAAGGAAGTAAATGAAGACGGGCTCTGGGAGCCAACAGCTGGAGAGGAAGTGGTCGATATGGGCATTCGCGGACTTCAACCGATTGTGCAATGAGAATACACAAGGAGGGAATAGGATCATTAGTCATTATTGGGATAGTATTGCTAGTGATTAATGCCATTATTATCATGTTGATGCCTTTTATCCTAGTTAGTTTATTAGGAGCAATTTCGGTCATATTCTTTTTGTTTATCATTAATTTTTTTAGAAACCCTAAGGTAATAACTTCAGCAGAAGATCATGAGGTTGTGGCACCTGCCAATGGCAAAGTAGTGGTGATTGAGCATACGCATGAAGATGAATACTTAAAAAAAGAATGCAAGCAAGTATCAATATTTATGTCTCCCATGGATGTGCATGTAAACCGGATACCTATTGGAGGTGAAATTAAATATTACAAATACCATGCTGGTAAGTACCTTGTAGCTTGGCACCCTAAGTCAAGTACAGAAAATGAGCGTACTACTATCGCGCTAGATCATAGAGGTACTTCTATTGTTTTTCGTCAAATTGCAGGTGCATTGGCACGCCGGATCAAGTGTTATTTGTCAGAAAATCAATTAGTAAGCCAGGGCCAAGAGTTTGGTTTTATCAAGTTTGGCTCACGTGTTGATCTTTTTTTACCATTATCTGCAGATATTATTGTAAAGATTGGTGATCGCACGAAAGCTGGCAGAACGGTAATTGCTAGGCTAAAGTAGACTTATTCAATATTTTTTGCAAATTTCATTGAATTTGGTGATAAAAACCATGAAATTAGGGGATAAGTACCCTTAAAAAATCTTAATACCTATGCCATAGGTTAGCATCAAGTCATTGAAGTTCACAGCACTGCCTCCCACATTTACGCGCATACCCATCACATCTACAATTAATCCAAATTCAGTTTCCACGCCTTTTTTGCTCATTTCTGGGCGTTTGAACCACGTTTCGGGTTGCTTTATTTCTCCATTTTCTAATACATTGTATTGGTCAAGATGGGTTTTCCAGCCATAGCCAGCTCCTGCATACACCCATACGAATTTCTTCAATACATTATAGTTTACACCCAATGTTATGCTGCCTCGAGTTACCTTATTACTCAAAGGTAAATAATCAACCGTTATTTGATCCTGCTTGAGATAGGTTGAACTCATCATAAAATAATGCATTCTGGCACCCGCATAAAACCCTAACTTCTTTTGATCCATTAAGTGAAGCGCAAGTGATATAGGTGCTTTATCAAGATTTAGTTGTGTAGTTAGATAGGCCCCAGAACGTGCCTCTTCCTCCTGCCCAAATGTTGTATTTGATCCGCACAAGGTAATGATTATTAACAGAAAACGAATTTTTATATAAAGGTTCTTGATCATAATACCGTTAATATAAGCTCAATTTACATATTTTCTTCAATAATATTATGTGTTAATCACCGAAAACATTAAGGTGTTTAAAAAGAATTATCCATTTATTTTACCAGTTTTCTAATGAAATTAACCGTACTAAGTCATCGCGCCCGTTTAGCTCAAATACACCATAACGTAGCTCGCTAAAGTCAAATGCAGGATCATCTACTTCGGCATTATATAAATAGACATAACGCCCTGGATTTAAATCATGTGCCGTAATTCTTCCTCCTCCATCTGTTTTTAGTTGTTGTAAAGGAGGGGGGAAGATCGTATTTCTATATCGTATTGGTACGTTTACGCCCACATTTGATAGGGAATGCGTCGGTAGAAAAAAACCAGAAGACACATAAATATTCACCTTTTTACCTGCTGTAGACTGATTGCCCGTAAAAGTAAGTACGGCATTATACGTTAGCCTAGGTTCGGGCTGCTGGCATGAGAATAGACAAATTAGCATGCCTATCATTACTTTTGAGGTATTATTTTTATACTTTTTCATAGCGATCGATTAATTCCAATCTTCAATCCAAATACTATACGTTCTAACCTGCGTACCAGTTACCTGAAAGGTTCCCGTCCTCAGTGTAGAGAAGTCAGGCATGGCATCTTGCCACTGCGGATTATCCCATTCAAAATCGGCATTAAATAAATAAACATAATTACCTGGAATTAAATCTTCTACAATGGCCTCACCATTGGCGCGGGTTGTTACTTCTCTAATTGGAGGTGGAAATACCACCTTTTGATCAATAAGCATTGTTAATGGCAATTCTCCGATATTGGCTAGTTGGACAGAATCCAGCCTCGCTAAATCATCAATGGGCTCATTACTCATATCTGGGCTTTCTTCCACAATGGTCGGTAGAAAAAATACCTCTGATGGGTAAATATTTACGCGTACATTGCTAGTTGAGCCATTGGCATCAAACTTTAAAATGGCATCTGCCGTAAGCTCGGGTTCTTTAGGCTTGCAGCCTACTTGTAGTAAAATAAGCATTAAAAGCACAAGTCCAAGTAAGTATTTGATTGTATTCATTTTTCTATGTTTTAATCTTTTAACCTGTTCCTATCTATTAATTACATTTTGGGATAAAATGTTACCCTGTAAGCATGTTTTTTTTTAAATAATTGATTAATACAGTAACGAAATATACACTTAGTTTACTTAATAATAAAGAAACAAAAAATTATAATGATGAAAACAATGAATAAGCTTGCATTAATCTGTATTTTGATTTGCGTTACACTGCCAAGTTATGCCCGAAAATCAAAATTTGAACAGCAGTCTCAAGGCATCAAGTTAAATGTGAAGTCGTATAATGACCCATTTAGCAAGGACATGATTTTAAGCTACAAAGTAGTGGAGCCAAATCATGTCAATCTGGTTATTTATGATAAGAACTTTGAAGTAGTTTTAGATTTGACTGAAGATGAGTGGCATAAACCTGGTAATTATGATATCCCCATAAATAAATTGGAGTTACCTTCACAAAAAGAGCAATATATTTTACGCTTACAAGTGGGCAATGAGACAAAAATCTGCCTATTAAATGAAGAAAAATAAAAGAGACCAGCTTGCTGCTTCCAATTAAAGTTGTATGTGAAAATGATCAAATTTAGCAAAATATGTTCAAAAATAAGCTTAAAAATACCTTAAAGCACGCTTATTAAATATAATATAACCCAAATGTAGGATGACGCTCATTTGATTCTCCCGATCCTCATAATATTGAAATTGTAATGCTACGGGCCCTACAGGGCTATGGTATTGAAGACCGCCTGAAGCAGCTAATGAATAAGAGTAAGGATCCCAGGTTAATGATGGGCTTGTATCAATACTATTGCTTGTTATTTCTTGAATAGGTTTAAACAAATGTAACTCTGCTCTAAATTCTATTTTGGGGAAAATATTGATTATACTATTAACTCCTGTTGCTACAAAATGCGGTGAGCGGAAATTTTGAAGGAAAAATGCTTCACTACCTTCTAATGGATAGTATGCCGTCGTATTGATTAGACTACCTGCTTGATTGGCTAATAGAAATTGGGTCATATAGCTGTAAGTTAGTCGGTATCCCATTTTAAAATTATGCTGTTGAATGGGGTAACGTTCAACCGATGCATAGGCTCGAAGAAAATTCCTGAAATAATTACCAC
>JAUIFR010000230.1 GCA_030430325.1 Bacteroidia bacterium
AAGCTCAAGGCCGAGCATAATATTATCTCGTACACTCAAGTGGTCAAATAAGGAATATTTCTGAAAAACGATGCCCCGGTCACGCCCAGGCCCGGTAATTGGCGCTCCTTCCATTAAAATTTCCCCAGATTTTGGAAACTCTGACCCTAATATTAAACGAAGTAGGGTCGATTTTCCGCAGCCTGTGGGCCCTACAATTGTTACAAATTCCTTTGGTCGAATGCTTAAGTTAACTTTATTAAGCACCTGAAAATAATCACCAGCTCCATTTTGATACTGCTGTACGGCTTGTTTTACTTCAATGATGTACTTTTGATCCATTCCTACGCCTTATTTAGCCAAATATACCTTTTTTTGATCCAAAATCGAAGCAGAAAATCTACTCCAAATGCCAGTAAACTAATCCAAATAACATATGGGATGATGATTTCCATTGCAATATAGCGGCGCACTACAAATATTCGATACCCAAGACCAGCAGTTGCTGCCAGAGCCTCCCCAGCTATCAAAAAGAGCACGACAGCTTTAAAATTAAGTCTGATACTATTTAAAACTAAAGGAAATACCCGTGGTAAAATGATTTTGTAAATCACCTCATTCGTACTTGCTTTAAGCGTTTGTGCCTTAGTAATAAGCTCTCGAGGGAAGGCTTTAACATGCAAATACATATCCAACATAATCGTAGGGGCTACGCCCATTACAATGAGAGCAATCTTGGAAGTTTCACCCAGCCCAAAGACGATAAAAAGGATCGGTAAAACAGCCAAGGCAGGTATTTTATCAAAAAACAATACAAATTTATACATCAGGTGATCCCAAAATGGGAATAGCCCCATATACAATCCTACAAACAAACTTAAAAATATCAATACCATACTGAATATTAGACGCTTACCACTAGCCCAAGTATCTACCCAAAGTCGAATATCACCTTTACGGTCTTTTTCAAATGCGCTTCGTTTTAAACCATCTATTAGCTGTGATACACTGGGGATCAGCTTATCCTTTGGGTTAGCCGCATGCCGCTGCTTAGCAGCAAATCCATATATAAATATAACAAGTACAAAAGGAAGCAACGAAAGCAATAACGCATTACGCCGCCCCATAGTCGCATTGAGTTTAAACATGCTAAAATTTGATTAATTTGGACGAATTTACTAAAAGTTTTGGTTTAACCCGCATCATTCATCACAGTATCGTTATGAGGGTCAAAAGTTCAATAAAATAAAGGGTTTGGGTTTTAATGATCTAAATTTTTGAATATATTTTGCAAAATATATTCAAATTATGCGTATTCTTTGGAGTTTTTTATTAAATTTAAAAAAGCATCAATGATCAGAATGAATATCTTTTTTTATGGATTATTTATGGATGTCAAAACATTAAAAAGTAAGGGCATTACAGCATCTAATCCAAGAAAGGGTTATCTCATGGACTATGCTTTAAAAATTGGGAAACGTGCTTCACTCCTACCCAGTAAAGGTGAAAAATCATATGGTATAGTGATGAGCGTAAATGAACAAGCCATACTCGATCTTTATACCCAAGCCAGTGTGGCAGATTATATTGCTGAACAAGTAAATATTGTTACGTTTAGTCATGATACCATTGAGGCAGTTTGTTACAACTTACCTGCAACCCAATTGACTGGCACGAATGCAGCCTACGCTAAATCCCTCTTTGAGCTTTCCAAAAAGCAGGGATTTCCAGATGAATATTTAGAAAAAATCAAAAAGATGGGTAAATTGGCTATTTAATTAGTTGATAAAAAATTGAAAACAGAAAAAATACAGCAGAAACTTAAAGAGCATTACAAAAAATGTAAGTATATTAGGTTGACGCGCAAAAAAGGGGGCTTTGAGGGCATATCGGCAGGTTTCATCTTGGGTAAGTCAGATGATTTCATCCTTCTTCAAGAATCAGATGAATTCAGAGTATTGGGCTATCAAATCATCCCCATAAATACGATCAAGCATGTACGCTACAATCATTTTGACAAAGCATACGAAAAAATACTTAAACAAGAAGGTTTACTTAAAAAAGTACAATTAAAATACAAAATTGATTTAACAGATTGGAGATCGATTTGTAAAAGAATAAAAAAGACTGGATTAACAGTAATTTCTGAATGTGAGCATCCTACAATTCGATCATTTTGTATTGGAGAACTTAAACGAGTCAATAAAAAATCTATCTCCATCCGATATTTTGACGCCGCAGGCATTTATGATCAAGAAAATACTATTAATAAATTTAAAGATATTACAAAGCTAAGCTTTGATGACCACTATGCGAATGTATTTTCAAAGTATACCAATAAGAAGACACCAGCTTAAAAACGCCAAAAAATGCTTATATTTATCCACTTAGATTAACCAAAGAAGTAACCATGCGAATCGCAGCACATATTACGTTTTTTTATGATGAAAAAAGATTGGTTTACCTACATGAAGTCATCGACCATTTATTGCAAATTGATGCTCAAGTCGATATTTATATTTATACCAATCAAGAATTTACCATTAATAAGGGGCATGCAACGATCAAAACACTTATATTTCCTTATTCGGCGCAAGGTAAACCCAAATTCTCCTATAAAAGTATTGTCAAAAAACTCGGTTTTGACCGATGGATCCATCCATTTTACTTAACCTGGGAGCACCGTAAGGTGGTAGAGGAACAGGTCAATAATTACGACATACAATTATATCTTGAGGATGATATTAAATTCACTGCCGATAACCTTACCTATTGGTTAAATTACCATGAGAAGGTAGCTAAGCAGGGTTATAACTTGGGGTTTTTGCGAACTGAAGTAGATGGAGCCGATAAATTTGTGACGGACCTCATGGCACCATTGCATAACATCATCACTTTGGATGGCAAAAAATATGTGCTCAATGACAATAACCCTTATTATGGTTTCTGGATTTATGATCAAAAAGAGCTCCAGGCCTTTATCAAAAGTAAGGAATGGCGCTTTAAAATCAAGGGCTATGGCATTCGTGAAATGGCCGCAATTGGCTGGCACGGGGTACATATGAACAGATACAAAGGTACCGTGATCCCGCTCGAGCAGATCGAAAACAAGTGGGTCACCTTACAAAATTGCCAGGTGCATCACTTACCTAATAATTATATTGGGCATGAAATATTTTGCACCTGTAAATTTCCGCTCGTTGTAGAGAGTGAGCATGCATCAACAAATGCTTAAGCAATAAAAACGATAAAAATTGAAAGAATATGGGACTTAGAACAAAAGTAAGAACGGCAATAAATAAAAAATGGCGTTACCCTATGCAAACTTATAGGCCAAAAAACCTCCGTACACCCCAAAACTTAATCCAAATAACTTCAGCATGGGTAGGTCTAGAGCAAGTGATTGAGGATATTTTGGAGCGTTTTGACATTCAACGTGATCGTTGTATTGAGTTTGGAACGGAATTTTGTTATTCAACCGTTGCCCTCTCTAATTATTTTAAGCAAGTGATTGGTGTGGACCTTTTTACGGGAGATGAGCACTCAGGCTATAAAGAAGATCATTATGAAAAGACATCAAAATCAGTTGCTCCATTCGATAATATAGAGCTCATTCAATCAGACTATAGAGATTACATCAAACAAGATGACACCCAATATGATTTTGCCCATGTGGATATCATCCATACCTACGAAGGCACTTATGAGTGCGGGCTTTGGGCTGTAGAGCACAGTAAATGCTGTGTATTCCACGATACTGAAAGTTTTGTAGAAGTGCGTCAGGCCGTTTTTGATTTAGCAAAGCATACGGGAAAAAGGCTTTATAATTACCCTCGACATCATGGGTTGGGGATCATTGTGTAAGGAAATGAAAAATGAACGATTTGGTTTAAAAATAGTATTATTTTGAATATATTTTGCTAAATTTATTCATTTTATTATGATTGTTGGCATAATTACTCCTCTAATATATCTTTATGTAAATTCATATAATTTTAACACCCAAAACCATTAAAATAGATTATGGAAACGCATATTAACTTATCAGACCAAGAGTTTATTCACCTATTTGAAACGTGTGCGTTAGATCCAGCTAGCTTTACACACGAAGCACATTTGCGCCTTGCTTGGTTAGAAATAAATCAATATGGATTAGAGCAGGCCATCCAAAACATCCAACGATACCTCAAAAAATATGTTGCTCATGTTGGCGCAACAGATAAGTATCATACAACCATTACCATTGCAGCCATTAAGATGGTTTATCATTTTATGCAGAAGTCAGGAGCAGATTCATTTCAAGTTTTTATAAGAGAATACCCACAACTAAAAAACAACTTCAAGGGGCTTATAGAGCAGCATTATAGCTTTAATATCTTTGAGTCTGTGCCTGCTAGACTTGAATATATCTTACCGGATATTGCACCATTTGATTAAGTTTTAAATTCCTTCTTAAAATACTCAAAAAGACTCGTATTTAATAAAAGTAGAAAAAAACCATAAGCTGTATCCTCAATCGGTATGGTAAAAATTCTAATCCCTAAGTTTTCATTGTCATTATACCACACAATGGGCTGATCAAGTCCGCTGCCTGTTAAAATGCCATTTACTACAAAAAATGGGATCAAACACACAATGTAACTGAGGTAAAACCTACTCAAAAATCCAGGAAACTTCAACAAAATATGTATCCCTAGCAAAACAAATAATCCAAAAAATGTGGTGGCCGTATACCATTTTTCATAATTACAAACACCTAATAATAAGGAAGTAATGAATATTATCCAGGTAATGGTTTTATAATAAGTACCTAGCCAATCCGTTTGAATAAAATATCGTAAAACCTCATAAATAAAAACACAAGCATAGGGTACTGTTACAAAAAAAAGCCACTCCCCGAGCGGTAAACCAAATGCACTTATGCCTGATAAATAGGTCGGATTGAATCCCCAAATGCCTATTTTTGTAAAATACACATCCCAAACAACAAAAATAGCACCTGTAATAAGAATAGCTGGAAACAATGCCCTCCAGCGTCTATAATAAGCCACTCGGTGATCAAAACTACGGATGAGCGGAACTAGTATTACCAAAAGATTAATGATGAGGTAATAATATGCTTGGGGGACCATTCAACTAGAGTTTATAGCTAATGAATTATATTTTACGATGGATTTTATTAAAGTTTTTACCTTCGGTAAGGAACTTTTTGGGTACGACAAGCATGCCAAAGCACTCCCCTCGTTCTTTATTTAAATGGCTGTGATGCACCTTATGTGCTTTGCGAATGGCCCTAAAATAAGCATTATTTGTGTACCTAAAAATTTTAAATCGTTGATGAATAAAGACATCGTGCACAAGAAAATAAGTTAATCCATACACGGCAATACCCGCTCCCATCCAAACTCTTATATCAAAATCATTCATCATACCTGTCATGATCAATAACCAACTTGGAATGGCAAATAACATGAAGAAAAAATCATTTCGCTCAAAAAAACCGGCTTCACGCTGATGATGGTCTTTGTGTAATACCCATAAAAAGCCGTGCATTATATATTTATGAGCAAACCAAGCCATAAATTCCATAAAGGCAAACATACCAACTAATGCAACTATTCTCCATATCCAAATCATGGTAGTAATATTATGAGGCTTATAAAAAATATAAATTGAAAACCAAGTGCTATACTAGCAACCCAATTTGTTTTTTCAAATTTATTATAATGATAACAAAGCTGAATCAATAAAGAAACAATAAACCAACCCAGATAGTTCTGTGGCGGTACCATATTTTCTTGCCAATACCAAAAATCAAGTTTACCTGCCAGTGGCTCAATAAGTAAGTCAAGTGCCACTAAAAGACCCGCACCAAGTATGGACTTCAGCCAATTAGGCATAGAAATCCACTGCAACGTGGCTCCTACTGAGTAATTGAGTAATAGCCAATTAATACCAATCATCAGCGGAACACCAAAAAGTTGACTTCCAAGAGCTGCTCCATATTGATAATGCCCAAACGGAAAGCCTGTGTGCACGCTAAGTACCTCCATTAAATACCCCAGCACAAAGGCAACTACAACAAAGGTTA
>JAUIFR010000231.1 GCA_030430325.1 Bacteroidia bacterium
CATATCTGTAAACTTTTAAAGGGTTGATAATTAAATGTAACACTTTTTTATCTCTTATTTTTACCCTTTTTAAAGTTCACTTTTCTTTGAAGACTTACAATAGCTCCACGTCTTCAGAAATATATTGAGAAAGTAGAGCAAGCTGAAATTGTATGTTTACCAAATTGGGTCCTTGAAGAAGGAGAAGCTGAAAAGAATGATAAAGAATTAATGCAGATTTGGGCGAATATTCTTCGTGAAATGCTAGCGCCCTTTGATTATGAAATAAATTCTGAAAAATATGAAGGTATGGACCGAGATGAACTCACTCAAATACAGCAAAGAGGACTAGATTTATTCGCAAAGTATTTTCATCACCTTTGGGATTAGTAGTTTGTAAAATGATAAAAGGACTGATTTTAGGAATGCGAGGACATTACTGTGAACGGGAAGAAGGAAATAAAATTCGGTTCATAGAAGTGCATATTTATGAATATTCGAATAGGAATAGCCGTTGGCTTTGTATTAGGTAAAAAGATGGAGTAAATTTTATGAATTTAAATTGAGATCAGATTTAGACTTAAGTTGTTTAGGTAATTAACTGAGAGGAATGATGAATTCTAGCAATTCCAATTTTATCTTCAGATTCTATTTGGTAGACAATCCTGTAATGACCAACTATTACTTCTCTTATATGCTTAAGCCCAAATTCAGGTACAATTCGACCAAGTTTTGGAAAATATTTTAGTTTTTCTGTTCGATCAATTAATTTACTTATTTGTAGGTTAGCATAAAATGGGGAGTTTTGAGAAATGTAGTCATATATATTTTTGAGATCTTCAATAGCAAGGTCAGTCCAAACTATTTCTGCCATTTTTTTACAAATTCCTTTACTGAATTGTGGCTCTTTGTTTGACCTTGGTCTAATTGAACCAAACCACGCTCTACTTTATCAATAAAAATTAAGCGTTCGATCAATTCGTCCAACTCAAACTCTTGCGGTAAGTCATTTATTGTTGCAATTGCTACTTGTTTAGTCATAATTTTAAAAATTACTATTTATAAATATAACGAAAACAGAATAAATTTGGTTCCAAACTCTTAAGAAAATGTAGCTACAGCTAAATAAATTTTGATGAATTAGAAAAAGCAGAATTTTATTATAAAATGTAAAGCAGGCCTGGGTTTATTAAACCCCTCTTTTATTGATCGAATTTTGCTAAATTAATTCAGTAAAGCTATAATTTTAAAGGCATTCGTCCAAAAATATAATTGATTTAAAAGGCTTGGACGGAACCGGCGAGACATTTTACTCATTTATTGAAAATTGATTCGTGCCGGTTTCAGTGAACCAACAAGTCGGTTTCATTTAAACTCTAAATTGCACTCAATAAATTCTGCAAAAAATATTGAAAATCGAACATATTTCCAATGAATAGGGTAACATTTTATCACTATTTGATATTAATATATAAAAGCTACAATCACTAACTAAAAAAACATGAAATATATCGTCTTTAGCATATTTTTATTAACACTAATTAGCGGCGCTCAGGCCCAAAAAGTAATGGTTAAGGGCCATATTACACCTCTACCATTTTTAATTATGCCATTAGACTTGGGAGGAAATATCGAATATGTATTATCTCGAAAGAGATCTGTGGAGCTCTCAGGTTCATATCACCATCGTCCCGCTACTTTTCTGAAAGATGGTGCAGGAGAAAGTGATGGACTTCGAATTATTGCTGCATACCGGAACTATTTTAAGCCAGGAAATTGGGGAGCTAGTAAATTTTATGTATCACCCTATTTGAGTTATGCCTATACTGATGCTTATCCGGCCTATTTATTTGAGGCGAGCATTCCATATATTGGTGAGGCGCATTTTGCATCTGGCGGGATGACTTTAGGCTATCAGACAATTGCACATAGCAGGCTCCTATTTGATTTTTTTCTGGGGGCAGAGGTTGGCTATCGTAAGCGTCGTATTGAGTATGATATGCAACCAGCCACTCAAAATTGGAGGTCATTTGTTAACTTAAGACTTGGCATAGCCATTGGTTTTGCTTTGGGTAAAAAGTTGGAGTAATTTTAGGTTGTCAATAGCAAGTTCAGTCCAAACTATTTCTGCCATTTTTTTACAATTCTTTGACTGTGTTGTGGCTTATTGCATATGTGTGAGGCATCGATATTGTAGAAATTTGTTGATAGATAGAATGTTTGTAAAATTGTATTTATCCTAGAAAAAACAACGGAAAAGTACAATAAAATCGCTCGAAACCTCTCAAAATAGTATAAAAACAAGATTATGGTCTTGGGAAAATGATAAGTGTTTATTGGGTGATAGATGTAAAATTCCCATAATTATAAGTAACATTTGATCGACGCAATTTACTTTAAAATAGAAATAAACAGAAAAAGTTCCGTTTATTCAACAAAATCTTTGTTATTTTCCTTAATTTTACTTATCTTTGACGTTAGTAACGCAATAGGTTAGTATGATAATTTCATTTGGGTCAAAGGATACCGAAAAGATTTGGCAAGGAGAAAGGACTAAAAAGTTGCCTCTACCTATTCAAAAAACTGGACGCAGAAAACTTAGAATGCTTAATAATGCCCAGAATACCTATGATCTTAGAGTACCTCCATCTAATAGATTAGAAAAGTTGGCAGGTAATTTAAAAGAATATCATAGTATTCGAATAAATGACCAATGGAGAGTCATATTTATTTGGAGCAATTCAAACGCCGAACAAGTTGAAATTATCGATTATCATAAATAGCAATAATATGGAACATTTACCTAATATACACCCGGGTGAAATATTGTTAGAAGAATTTTTAATTCCTTTAAATATTTCTGCTTATAGATTATCCAAGGATATAGGGATTCCTCAAACCAGGACTTCAGAAATTATTAAAGGTAAAAGAAGAATGACTGCTGATACAGCATTGAGGCTAAGTAAGTATTTCGGAAATTCTGCCAAGTTTTGGCTGGGGCTTCAAGATGATTATGATTTAGAGGAAGAAATGAGAAAAAAAGGAGCTGAGATTGAACAAATTAAAAATATTGGGAACGCAGCCTAACAAATGCTAAAGTTCATTAAAACGAAACTTTAACCAGACCATTGTACGTAAACAATGAACATCAAATAATAATGACGAAATATCGTCATTATTTTATATTTCGTCAATAAGGGTTCTTGTTATTAAATCCATTCAAAAGGCGCCAAACCAATCTTGCACTCCCTCAAGAAAAAACGAGGCTCACCTATTTGGAGGCCCCGATTTTGCTTCTTTTTTTGAATAGTTGATTCAAGTTAATCTTCTGGATACCATGAATCCGTTAAAATTTCAAACTCTTTCCTTTCATATTCTGTTGAATTTTCTTTCCCAAAGTACTCGCTGTAATTTCCATCTTTTACATAATTATATTGTATTTTTTTTAATTCCATTGCGTTCAGTTCTTCACCAATTATATCGCTATATTCTTCCAAATTATAAGTGATATCACTTGTCTGAGGGCTAAATACTCCCCAAGAAGTTATGCCGTATCCGAACCCCCTCCAGTTTTGGAAAGCATATAAATAATCATCCCCACCTGATTCTAATTGGAAGTTTTGGTATTGATCAGAATGGACCTGATAATTTACCTGCAATGGATCAAAGGAAGGTAACACATTACGTATGGTATTCCGGTAACTTATATGTCCCTCCTCCAATGGCTCCTGATAAGAACAAACCATTTTATAATTCAGGGCATCATCATCAGGATAGGATACTTTGAATGTTGAGGGCATTGGTTCGTCTTCATCAAAAAACCGATACGCTGTAGAAACGGTTTTTTGATCCTCATTTTCTACTAAAATATTAAATGTAAAGAACTGCCTGCCTGATAATGTAACGTTGGGTGTGTACTCCATTTGCGTATATGGTGCGCCCTCAGCCATATCAATAATCATGGTCTCTCCTTCTGTGGGTACTTTTGTTAAATAAAACAATGAATCACCCTGGTGAACAGAGATTATACTAAGCGGGTTATTTGGGTTCACACCCTTTAAAACTACCTCTTCGTTGTCTGCTAAATGATCAACTTTTTCATTTATAAGCAGTCCGTCTACCCGTACATAGTCATTTTCGGGCACATTGATAAATTTTAATGTTAAGGAATTAATCGAATCATAATTGTAAGTAGACATGCGATTCAATTTTATGCTACTTCCAACAGGTAGATCTCTGTAAGTGGCTACACGCTTTGATTTGTAATCAGGGTTGTAGCTCCAACTATAAAAATCATGAACAATGATTTTCTCACCTACAAATCCATCGGGCTTCTTGAATTCAAATTCAAAGAACTCTTCATACTCTTGACTTACAAGTATCTCGCCATCCAGTGTTGTGATAATTAGCTTAGCTGTATCTGAATAAGACGAGTGAAATTCTCCAACCGAAAACTTTAGAAGTACATCAGAAGATTGTGCATTGGGTGTGAGTACATCACCTTCTTTGGATTGGCAATTCATGAGGCATGCCATGCAAATACCCCAAATAAATATATTTAATAATCTCATGTTTAAAATTTTAATTTGTTGTTTTATAGTCGAATTAGTGATTTAATGTAAAAACGCATTCATTTTCAATGTATTTGGCAAAATTTAATCAAAATACGTATAATAAATGGACTTACTTACGTAGTTTTCATCAGGTTCAGGGAAATTCCTCGCCAAGTGATCCAAATAGGAGAAATCATTTCGATAATCAAAATAGACTCTTTTAAGCGATAAATCTAAAGGGCCTATTGGCTGCTCAATATCCAAATAGTATTTCTTCAAATCATAGCTATGAGAACTTGAAGCAGGGGAATAGACAAACCAATAAACATGTGTTATATCCTCTGTATTTTTGGCCTGCCACATTTGAGTGGTATAATGATATTCATCACCCGATGATGTGAGCTCAAAATTCGTATTGGAGTTATTTATTAAATTAATATCGATGTTTAATGGTTCGAAGGAAGTCATGACTTTATGGTAGGATACGAATAATAGGTTCTATAATCCAAAGATTCATCAAACGGGAATCGAGCATCAAATGAAGCAGGGATGTCATCATCATAGCTTAGGTCTGCTACTCTTACGTAATCACCGTTACGGCCTGCATATAGGTTGAAAAACAAATTGTGTTGGCTTTGATCAATTCCAGATACAAAATTCATATCTGAATAAGATACACCCTCTGACATATCTACTGTAATTAATTCTCCCTCAACAGGCTTCTTGGCGAAGTAAAATAATGAGTCCCCATTATTAATTAATATTATGCCAAGACCATAATTTTGATCTACCCCTTTCAACGTTTTTATATCATTCTCCTCTATATTAAAATGTTTAACAAGGTCATCCCCATCAAAAACAGTTATGAATTGATTTTCAGGCACATTAATAAATTGTAATTGCACAGATTCTAGTTTAGTGCTGTTGTAAGAACTCGAATTGCTAACAGAAAGAGTGGCGCCTGTTGGTACATTTCTGTAGGTATAGAATCTGGTTGCATAATCATCTAATTGATATGAATACCTTTTAATTTCCCGATGCACAATAATGGTTTCATCGTTAAAGTTGTCGGGGCGATCTATGATGAACTCATCACCTTCAGTATATTTTTGCTGATATAACATGACGCCAACATTGTTAGTAATATAAAGCGTGGCAGTATCCTTATCGTTTTTGCTGAACCCTTCTGCCATAAAATGAAGTAATAAACTGGGGTTGACTTGAGGGTTAGTTGGTGATGGATCTTCTTTTTTGTTACAGCTGCATAGCGTTACTAGGATTCCAATCAGGAGTCCTATACTAATATTTAGTTTCATAGGGTTAGTTATTTTAGTTAAAAATTAGTTTAGGTATAATAATACAATTGGCTTTGTCTTGTTAACAAGGCAAATAAAATGCTATTATAATTTATTGCATAAAGTTAACCCGCATTATTCATCACCGTATCGTTATGAGAGTCAAAAGTTCAATAAAATCAAGGGTTTTGGATTTTCAGCATAGCAGCGCTATGGTGGAAATGCAAGTTTTCGTAA
>JAUIFR010000232.1 GCA_030430325.1 Bacteroidia bacterium
AGCTCCTGAATCATTTGAAGTAAACAAACCCCTGGCGCAACGGGTTGTCCTGGAAAATGTCCTCTATATGCCGGGTAATCCGCTAACATTTCGAGCGTAACATTAAAGTGCCCCTCTCCTACTTCTTGCTTATCAATGAGCTTGTAAAATGTATCTTTTAGCATAATTTGCCATTTAAAGGTCGTTTATTCAATATAATTTGCTAAATATATTCAAAAAACCAATGATTCTAAATATTTTTAAACTATATTTTTCATTTGCCTTCGAATGTTGGATTAAAGATACTACTATTTTTAGTATTATTTGAAATTCAACGTTTGGTTGGGCGTATTTAACCGATGATTTGAAAATCGAATCATCGTTTTATCCTTGTTGGGAGCAATAAGCTCTATTGACTCTACTAGTAATTGATCCTTATCGAGCATGAGGGTTATGGTTTCAAATCGCTTTTTTAATCGATCTTTGGTGGGGTTCAATTCCAATCTATATTGTTTATTTTGCAAATCCTCAAATATGTCTACCTCAAATAACTGACTTTTGAGAAAATCAGCCGAAAAGAAACTCAAAAAGAACTTAACAAACTGACCTGCAGCAGGGATATTTTTAGTTTGACCATTTTCTTTAAGTACCATTTTATTATCTGTGATGATCATGTCTAGTGGCGTAGGATGCAGTTGTTGCCAATGCAACTGATTGGGGCTTTTGTAGTAAAATTTGCCGTTGGATACCTGTGGTGTGGTAAAATAATAAGCTGTCTTTTCCTGCTCAAAATCTGCTTCAAGGGATTTCAACTGCTCATTGTTTTGCTCCAATATAGCAATAATTTGCTGCTTCCACTCACTTGATACCTGAGCAAATGACGGCAACAATATACCTAATAATCCAACATAAAAAATCAATCTACGCATATGCATTTAGGGTTAGTCCCTCTTCAATATTAGCAACCTTTATGCCATTTTCATTAAAGTAGGTCAATAATTTTGGTAAAATTTCAACCGTTATTTTTTGACGGTCATGAAGTAAAACAATTGAGCCATTGGTTATCTTACTTTTAATTCGTTTAAAAAGCCGCTCTTGAGAAGTTATACGTGTATCAAGCGAACGTACATCCCAACCAATAGTTTTTAAATTTAAATGTGTAACTGCCTTCGCAATATTTGGATTTGTCACACCAACTGGAGGTCTAAAAAGCTGCATCTGGCGCCCTGTAATACCACGAACGGCCGCATTACATGCTAAAATATCATCTTTCACAGCATACGTAGAATAAAAACCAAATCGATGGCTATGCTGATAAGTATGATTACCAATTACATGTCCTTGATTTATAATTGATTGCAAAATATCTGGATATTGCTTAGCAAGCCTTCCAATTACAAAAAAAGTAGCTTTAATATTAAACTCTTTTAAAATAGCCAAAATTTGAGGGGTAAATACTGGATGAGGCCCATCATCAAAAGTTAATATGATAGCGTCTTGTTCTGATGTACAAATGATTGGCATAAAAAATTGCCATTGAACATTAAATACCCCTACACTAACAATGATAAGATATAATATTATCCAAATAGAAATGACTATAAATATTTGAATATCAATTATTAACGTTAAAATAATTAATACCACTAAAGCGATAGATACAGCTTTAAATTTCATATGCGGTCTACAATTAACCCACTCATACCCATTGGGGTATCATTTAATATAAAAATACGTCTGGGTAATCTCTTAATGGTGGGACATAGTTGTTGTAACTCTTGTATATTTTCTTCCTCCAAAAATTTGAGGGCTAAATCAAGTGCAAATGCTGACTGTACCATAAATTGCCCAGAATATAATGTAAAGTCAAGGCTCGGTATATGCTTAAGATTCTGATTGATTTGTGCCTGAGCCTCACAATAGTTCCCATAAAGCAAGAGGTCAATGGGTGTATCACGATGTACTATCTGTATACATTCGCTGACTTGATTTGAAGAAGTTAAAATACAATCCACAAGGCTCGCTTTTGACTGGGCTGTGCGAATTGGCGCAAGTAAAAAGAAAAAGGCTCCTGCACCTACAATACTATCTTGGTCAATGGGATTTATCCGGATTATTGCTTGATCTAAAAAAGGTATACGTTCATCAATTGCACCAACTAAAACACGTTGATGCTCTTGTAATTCTTCCAAATAAGTATCCATAATGGCCCGCTCAAAAGAACGCTCACCTTGGCTATACGTCATATTTGCTCCTTTGCACTGTAACTGAATGGCAATTTGCCCTGCAATACTATTGTGGGTACTTTGAATAAAAGCCGTAGGAGATGGAGGCTTAGACTGTAAACTTACTTGCAAAAACTGCTGGGTATCCTTCAAACAACCTAGCCCAGTAGCTACAAATATAGCATGGAGTGCATTTATATCTATCCCTTCAACTGCCCGCATAGCACAAGTCACTCCTCTTTTTATTTGGTCACTCATTCTTCTTCGCACCTGGGCATCAATATACTTTTGATAATCAGCCTCATGTACAGCTGCACTATTATCAATAGGCTTCATGCGATGAAGCGGTGCCTCTACATCAAATGGAGGTTGATAACTTATCCCTGCAAATTGCTCAATATACATCATAACGACATCACTAATGAAGTATTATTTCCTCCAAAGCCAAATGAATTCGATAAAACAAAATTAAGTTTTTGAGCATCCTTCAGAATTGAAATTGGAGTAAGTTTGGTATCCGTAATGGGCTGTGTAAAATTTAAATTTGCCCAACACTGCTGTTGTTGAAGTGCCATCACACAAAACGCGGCTTCAATTGCCCCTGCAGCACCTAAAGTATGCCCCGTAAACGACTTGGTACTACTAAAAGGTGGTACTTGATGACTAAAAACATCAAGTAATGCCCGTGATTCTGACAAATCGTTATTCAAAGTACCTGTGCCATGGGCATTGATATAACCAATAGCCTCAGGCGCAATCCCTGCCATCTTTAAAGCTGCTGACATGGCGCGCGTGGCCCCTTCACCTACCGGTGAAGGGGCGGTAGCGTGGTAAGCATCATTTGTATTGGCCCAACCAACTAATTTTGCTAGTATTTTATTTCCTGTAGCTCGTTGACTTCTTTCACTTTCTAATAGTAAAAAGGCACTACCCTCCCCTAAATTCAATCCATTTCGCGCTTCATCAAAGGGTTTGCACGCTTGTTTATCATATAGCATTAAGGACTGGAAACCCTTGATTGTAAATTGTGTTAGTGCATCTACACCGCCTACAAGCATGCAGTCAAACTTACCCTTTTCAATCAGTTTTGCCCCGTGCATAATAGCATTAGCTCCTGAGGAGCAAGCTGTCGAAATTGTATTGGTAAATTTAATATCTTCAAGAAATTGTGCCAATTGTGTGGCCACCATACCGCTTGGATGCTGCCTGAGCCTTAACCAATCTAATTTTTCCTTATTTTCAATGTATTGTTGGTATGATGCCTCTGTGAGGTCCATTCCACCGACTGTTATACCCACAATAAGTCCCATTCGGCTGGGCAATTTGCTAGATACTGAGGTTCTTGCTTGATAAGCGGCACATAATCCTAATAAAAAGGATCGAGAATAAGCTTGATTTGACAAGTTAAATGCTCCAACAATTTCTAAATTTGACTTGGGCACACAGCCCATTATACAAGAAGAATCATGAAGTACATGCTCTTTCAGCCCCGAATTACCTAACTTGAGTTGAGCGAGATTCTCCTCATAACTACACCCCAATGCACTGGTTACACCTAATCCAGTGATAAAAACGCTCATGAGTGCTGATATTGAAGAATAAACTCGCTTAATGAAGCTACGGAATGAAATATTTCTTTCCCCTCTTTGGGATTATCCAAATGGATATCATACTCACTTTCTAACAATACAATAAGCTCAAGCGCATCAATAGAATCAAGGCCAAGCCCCTCGCCAAACAATGGTGCCTCATCTTCAATATCAGTCACTGAAACTTCTTCTAAATTAAGCTGCTCAATGATTTGCTGCTTTAATTGCAATATTAATTCTGCTTTAGTCATATAGTATATAACTTATTTAATTCCTCAATAGTGTGAGCAATACTTATAGGCCCTGTAACCGATGAATTACTAATAAAATAAAGAAGTAAATCTAATTGCTGCCCAGTCTGCTCAACCCAACCAACCAGTGCAAATTTCTTGCCAATCTCAAATTGCAAGTTAGTGTAATTATAATAAAATATGGCATCAAATTTGGGCAAAATAAAGAAAAATTGCTCACCTTTCCACTGATGCCGAATAGATAATTCACCCATCATAATATTGGGTAAGGTATACACAAATAAACTTGGGCTGGGCCGATTTTTTTCTAAAGTTTTGTAAAAGCCCATATCCGTATGGATACATGAATTGGAATTGGCAAAAATCATGGAAATGGATGCTTCAAAATCAATAGCTGGCCTTATTTGTGTCCATAATTCTTCTACTCCCAAAAAAACCAACTGACTGTATCGATCCATTTTATGAAATTTTGGGTAATGAATGGACAAACCTTGGTACCACTGTTTAAGTGACGAAGTATCATAAGGTAATGGACGATCATTTAAAATGACTCCATCATTTTTTATTCGACAATATGAAATAATTTGGGAAGTCATTGTTTTTGAATGATTAGGGCCGCATTTACACCTCCAAAACCAGCGGCTGTTTTTAGCATGGTCGTCATTTTTTGTTTTCTGTTCAAATGAGAAAGATTAAGTGGATAGGTTACACATTGTTGGTCTAATCCTTTGGCTGATAATACCATCTCTTCACGAAGTGCTTGCATGCCAATAACACTCTCAATAAGACCCGCTGCACCTAATGTATGTCCAAAATAGCCTTTTAATGAAAGTGCCATGACCTTATCCAATTGCTGAGAATGATAAGCTTTGGACTCCATTTCATCATTATAAGGTGTGCCTGTACCATGTACATTTATTATATCGACATCATGCGCAGTGATTTTTGATCTTTCTAAAGCCCATTTTATTGAAAGTTGCAAACCCTCACCAGTTCTGGAGGGACCAGATATATGATTGGCATCATTGGCATTTGCTCCACCAAGTATTTGCATACATTTTTTCGAATAAATGGAAGATGATGCGGAAATTAAAACACCAGCTGCCCCTTCTCCTAAATTTAGCCCCTTACGATCTTGATCAAATGGCTTACACACATCCTCATCCAAAGCATACAAACATTGAAACCCGGATACCACAAATTTTGAAATAACATCAGCCCCAATTACAAACACATACTTATAGTGCTTATTTTTGACGAAGTCTGCTCCTATGATTAAGGCTAATGTACCTGAAATACAGGCCTGTGACAATACCAAAGGTTGCTGATACAAATTATATTTCCTTTGAAGCTTTTGCGCAGTGTGTGATAAAGATGCCTGTTGATCCCCAGCGCAAAGGGCATCTATGTTCCCTTTGGTACTGCTTATGATAACCAAGGTATCTTTTTCGGTCAATATTTCAGTAGTAAGTTCCGCCTGAATTCCTTCCAATACTAAACCCAGAAGATAATCAAATAAACTGTAGGACGAAATTTGATCGGTCCATTTGGCTAAAGGCAATTGGGCTTGCTTGATGCCATCAAATAGCTGTTTTTGAATGCCGGTTTTTCCAGCTTTACACGCCTCAAAGTTATTTTTTGCACCAAAACCTAAAGGCGAAGCTATGTATTCAGCACCTATATAAGTTTCCATTTTTTTCGCCATTCAGAATAAAATGTGGGTGTATTTAAGCTTAATGTACGATTATCACGCTCAAGAAATACTTGCACCGTCTCGCCTCTGGTGCATAATACTTGGTCCGACTCATTGTAAATCTCATATCGGTGTAAAATCTTGGCCGCTTTGCAGGGCTTTAAGTAAGTCGTCACCTTGATTTGCTGACCATAATAAATGGGTGCCAAATAGGATACATCTAAATGAACAATAGGCGTAAAAAAACCCCTATTATAGATGTCCAAATAGCTCATTTCATATTTTTGCCCAAAAGACTCTCGCCCATCTTCAAAATATTTGATGA
>JAUIFR010000007.1 GCA_030430325.1 Bacteroidia bacterium
GGTGTCGTCCACCAAAAAGAAGAAGAGTTTAATATTTGAAATATACCAATTATGGCAAGATATACAGGGCCAACGGCAAAGATTGCAAGAAGATTTAATGATCCTATTTTTGGACCGAGTAAGGCGGTTGCAAAAAAGAATTACCCTCCAGGTCAGTATGGTCGAGGGCGTAGACGTAAGCAATCAGAATATGCGATTCAGCTTATGGAGAAGCAAAAGGCAAAGCATACTTATGGTTTGTTGGAGCGACAATTCTTAAATATCTTTAAAAAAGCTTCCCGCAAAAGTGGAATTACGGGTGAGATATTATTACAATTGTTGGAGCGTCGATTGGATAATACTGTTTATCGATTGGGCATTGCTCCTACCAGGAGGGCTGCGCGCCAATTGGTTTCTCATAAGCACATTACGGTGAATGGTTCCATTGTAAATATACCTTCTTTTACATTAAGAGAGGGTGATATAGTTTCGGTTCGTGAAAAATCGAAATCCTTGGAGGCTATTACAAATAGTGTACACCGTGGCCGCAAATCAGGTCCTTGGTTGGAGTTTGACGCCAATGAACTAACAGGAAAGTTGGTGAGTTATCCGGACCGGGAAGATATTCCTGAGAACATCAAGGAGCAGTTGATCGTTGAATTATATTCAAAATAGTAGTTTTTAATACGCAAACTAAAGGACATATGTCAATTTTAGCATTTCAAATGCCTGAAAAGGTTGTAATGGAAAAGGCCGATGATTTCAAAGGCCAATTTACCTTTAAACCACTCGAAAAAGGATATGGGGTTACTATCGGTAATGCTCTAAGGAGAATATTACTTTCTTCATTAGAAGGTTATGCAGTTACAGGTATTAAGGTACCTGGAGTGTTGCATGAATTTTCGACATTGACGGGCATGGTGGAAGACGTTTCTGAGCTTATCCTTAATATAAAGATGATTAGGTTTAAGCGTGTTGAAGACTCGTTAGATCATAAAATTCATTTGCAAGTAACGGACAAAAAGGTTATTACGGCTGGAGATTTAGCCAATTTTACCAACTCTTTTGAGGTTTTAAATAAGGATTTGGTATTATGTCACCTTGATGAAGCTGTCAATTTTGAGTTAGAGTTATTTGTAGAAAAAGGTCGTGGTTATGTTTCTGCTGAAGAAAATAAGCAAGCTGATCAAACCTTTGACTATATTCCTATAGACGCCATCTTTACACCAATCAAAAATGTTAAATTTGGAGTTGAAAATACACGAGTGGAGCAAAAAACTGACTTTGAGAAGTTAGTTATTGAAGTAGAAACCGATGGTTCAATACACCCTGAGTTAGCATTGAAGGAGGCATCAAATATTTTGATTAAGCATTTTATGCTTTTCTCAGATAAAAATATGGTGCTTGAAACTTCTACTGATGGTGAGGAAGAGAAGATGGATGAAGAATTTTTGCATATGCGAAAGCTTTTGAAGACTTCATTAAGCGAGTTAGATCTTTCAGTGCGTGCTTATAACTGCTTGAAGGCAGCTGACATTAAGACACTTGGTGATTTGGCTCAACTTGAAATTTCGGATATGATGAAATTTCGTAACTTTGGAAAGAAATCACTGAATGAACTAGAAAAGTTAATTGCTGATAAAATGTTAACCTTCGGAATGGATGTTTCCAAGTATAGGTTGGATGAAGATTAATTGAGGAATTTGATGCAAGTATTATCATGAGACACGGAAAAAAATTTAATCATTTAAGTAGAACAGCGTCACATCGTAAGTCCATGTTGGCAAATTTGGCAGGTTCGCTCATTACGCATAAACGTATTCATACTACTGTTGCTAAAGCAAAGGCACTTCGTAAATATGTGGAGCCTTTAATTACAAAGTCGAAGGATGATACAACGCATTCACGACGAGTAGTATTTTCTAAATTGCAAAATAAGTATGTTGTACAAATGTTGTTCGATGAGGTTGCAAAGAAGGTAGCTGATCGGCCAGGGGGCTATACACGAATCATTCGTGTGGGACATCGTCCTGGTGATAACGCTGAGGTTTGTATGATGGAGCTTGTGGATTATAACGAATTATTATTGAATGAAAGCGGTAAAGCTACTGCTAAGAAGGGACGTACACGTCGTGGACGCCGTAAATCAGAAGGCAAGGCTCAGTCAGCTGCAAAACAGGTTCAAAATGAAGATGTAGACGTTGCAACTGCAGAAGTCATAGAAGATCAAGTAGAGGAAGCAGTACAAGAAGTTGAAGCGGCAACAGATCAAGTTGAAGAAACACAAGATGAGGTACAAGCTGCTTCAGACGAAGAGGAAGCACCATCAGCTGAAGATACTGATGCAACTGAAGATAAAAGAAGAGATGGAGTAGAGTAAATATACCCTACTTACCACTTTAATTAAGATATAGTAAGATCCATGAATCGTTCTTCATGGATTTTGTTTTATACGGGTCTTACGCTTTATCGATTTTTTTAGTATTCTTTATTACTTTCACAAATAAAATTAGTATATGTTAGTTCATAAACCTAAGCAGGAAATAACTGATTCTTCCAGGAAATAACTGATTCTTCCGCTATAAATAAAAGTAAGAAAACAGCATCCATCCTCGATATGATATCCCAAACTAGTAAATCTCCTGAAATGGTTGGGATGATTTCTTCTAACACAATTCAAAAGAAACCAATAGATGATAAATAAGATATTAGTAATAAATACGGAGGTGCTAAAGTATATGAATGGTCAGGCTATGCAAATGATTCACGCGAAAGGAAAGTTGTAGAGATATTTGAAGAATTGGCAAATGATAATAGCCACTTTACTCCCTCATTTTTATATACAATTGCAGTAGGAGAAGGATTGGGGCTTTGGATAGATGCTAATTATGCCTCTAATGCACCTCATAATGTCATGGTTGAAAATGAAGTAAGTGGTTTTGATGCATTAGGAACAGACCACTTTGCTGGCGATATTACAAGATTAAAAAAATATTTGCCAGCTGATTTTAATGAAGGTAATGAATATGAATTTCTAATGAAGTAAATGAACTTGGAGAGGCAGTTCAATCGGCAGACTTTAAAAATTTAAAATCAGGTATTATTGGATTGACTGTAGTTCTGTCTCATAGAAGAGCTTTAGTATTAAAACATGCAGCTGAATTAGGATATTCCGCACCTACCGAGGACCAAGAAGCATTCTGGATATATGTCTATTATCAAGGAGAAGGGAGGGGTAAGTCTTATATGGAATCAAATGGAGATTTAAATTATGATAAAAACCCGCCAAGTAAAATGAGAGTAATTAAAAGATTAGCAATAGAGAGGCTTGCAACTTGGAGGTATATGCAAACTAAAAAGTTATTTACAAAATAAATGATGCAAGCGAGGGTTATCCACATTTTATTATTTATCTTCTTAGTTTCTTGTAGCAAGTCACCAAATAAAAAGAAAGAAGCTTTTAAAACAACAAAACTAGAGACTCAAGAGGAAGTGAAGAATTTTGACTTGTTTTTAAAGAGGGTAATATCTGAAGGATATGTGATTGACAGTATTGAAAATAAAAGGTAAATCAATGTTCTTCATCCAAACTTATAGGGATATGCAAGGAGAAGAAATAGAACATTTAAAAAAATTAATAGCAGAAGAGGTTGGAACAAGGTAACAACCAAAAAATCTATCTGAAGTATACTTTATTTAGGTTATAATTTTTAATTACACAAAAAATTGTGATATGTAGGTGAAGAAATAGCATAAACTTTGGAGTTTGCTTTTTTTGTTTACTTCATTTTTTTTTGAGGAATGAGTTGTTCTTTTTTTATTTGGGCCATTCTTCCTCTCCAATTTGATTTGAGACGAAGACCAGGCTATAAAATCGAGAACTTCGGTCGGTATTTTCGTCACTCTCGTGACTCGAAAATGCTCACAACCTTCGACTCTCGTCTAGCTTGCATCCTTCGGACCCAGTCGCTTGCGACTGGTATTTTATAGCTATCGCGAAATAGATAGTGAAGCATAACATAAGTTTCAAAAATAACATCAGAACTTTACATTAATTTTACGTGTAATTATTTATTAGAATTTACATAAAGTACTACTTTATATAAATAAATATCAATTATATTCAATAGAGGTTAGTATAAAAGTAGATAGCCATGTTAAAATAAACAAATTCGGCAAAAATTATTCAATTTTATTTAATAAATGAACGAAATATGCAAAAATTATTCAATATTACATGTTGTAATTAAAATATAGTTGATTCACCAAAATTTGTTTTTCCCTGAAAACAAGCTCTTGAACAAAACCTAGCCTATAAGCAATTTTACCACATTAATTCGTAATTTTGATTATGAATTCTAGCGCAGTGAACTCATCTAATAAGTTAATCGTCATTCTTGGCCCAACGGCTTCTGGCAAATCTGCGATGAGTATTGAAGTCGCAAAGGCCTTTAAGGCACCCATAATATCGGCTGATGCACGACAAATCTATAAGGGGCTAGACATAGGCACTGCCAAAATATTGCCTCATGAGCAGGCAGGTATTCCTCACTATTTTATTGATCATATAACCATTCATGAGCCTTATAGTGTTGGAGATTATGAGCGTGAAGTGCTGGTGCTTTTGGAGCAGTTATTTCAGCAGCATCCATATGTGATACTAACAGGTGGCACAGGGCTATATATTAAGGCGATGTGTGAAGGTCTTGCTCCCATTCCAAAGGTTGATCCGCAGATACGCCAGGGACTTGAACGAGGTTATCAACAAAAAGGTTTAGTATATCTACAGGAGCAATTGAAGGAAATGGACCCCATCCATTTTCAGCAAATGGATCAGCAAAATCCTCATCGATTAATGCAGGCCATTTCAGTATTTTTAACTACCAACAAATCCCTTCGTGAATGGCAGGAATTACCTCATAAGCCGCGCTTTTTCTCCACTATTAAGATTGGTTTACATCAACCACGTGAGCTACTTTATCAAAAAATTAATGATCGCGTTGATCAAATGATAGATAAAGGGTTATTAGAGGAAGCTGAAAAGTTTTATGTCTACAAACATTTACAAGCATTGCAAACGGTTGGCTATCAGGAGTTATTTGAATTTATGGACGGTAATATAACACTCTCTAATGCCGTGGATTTAATAAAAAGAAATTCGCGTAGGTATGCCAAACGCCAATTAACTTGGTGGCGAAAAGATGATGTTATTCATTGGTATTTGTCATATGAAGTAAAACCTGTTATTGATTTTCTTTATAAGATGTTACCAACTTAAATTGGGTTAATTGTCCATTACTTCTTCATTTATTAATCTCGAATTGATTCAAACATTTGGCAATAATTCAATATTTTATACAAAAAAAAGTCAATTTTCTTTTCATAAATCAATTACTTCGTAAAAAATTCACAAAAAAATAGGGAAGATATATGGATAATTTTCTGCATTTTTCTATATTGGTTATAATTAGTTAGTTAACAGTGTCAAATTATACTTCGTTTATGTTGGGGTTAAAATTAGCTACAGATCCGCGTTGGGTCAATATTGTTGAAAAAAGTTTAGAAGAGATCCTAATCGATCACGCTTATTGTGAGCAAAAGGCGGCTTCATCGTGTATTTCAATGATCATAAAATACGCTAGCTTTAAGCAGGTTGTTGATGTACTTACGCCTATTGTGGCGGAAGAATGGGCGCATTTTGAGCGTGTGTTGGAGCAGCTCTACAAAAGAGGGTTTCAACTAGGGCTCCCCCGAAAGGACGAATATGTGGTAGCATTACAGTCATTTAAAAAGAAAGGAGGTAGTAGAGAAGATCAGTTATTAGAAGATTTATTAGTAAACGCATTGATTGAAGCCAGAAGTTGTGAGCGGTTTAAGTTACTCCATCAGGAGTTACGAGATACTGAGTTAAAGAATTTTTATTATGAACTTATGGTTTCTGAAGCAGGGCATTATACTAATTTTATACGATTAGCGAAACATTATCTACCTGAAGATCAAGTAGATTATCGCTGGGAGGAATTTTTAAAAGAAGAAGCAAGGATTCTAAATACATTAGCATTGCGACCCGATCGCGTGCATTAACTTTAAAATTAATGATAAATGTTAGATGACAAGCTTAGCCAATCAAAGGGTGAGTTCATGGAAGGATTACGCTCTTTTTCAAATCAAGTACGTGTAGATCAAATGATTGACCACGATCAATTTCTTCATTTAAAGTCACTTTGTGATGAAATGAAATCCTGCATCCGCGCATATGAAGGTAATGGCAGTACTGAGCAAGAAGTACAGTTGGCTAGGGAAGCCTTTCGAGCTGATACCGATGAGTGGTTCGGGAAAAGTTACTTTGCGCATCGCGCACGTACCTGGCCGAGGGGCTATCCTGGTGATTTTGAAACTTTAGAGGCAATTTATCACGGGTATCCGGTTAGTAAAGAGGGGGTAGGGCTATACATCGATGCCTATTTTTTGACTCGTGAGTTAGCTATTGCCATACGTGAGCGCCGTGCAAAGCTCGAACAAATCTTAAAGGATTACATGCATAAAATAGATATGTCATGTGGGATTCTAAATATCGCCTGCGGTTCAAGTAGGGAGTTATTAGCCTTATTTGATGAATTAAGTCACCATGAGGTTCCGATAAAATGTATCGATTTAGATAAAGATGCATTGCATTACACCCAAAATTTAGTAGCCAGTAAGTTGGAGCATATAGATATTGAATTGGAACAATATAATGCCCTTAGAATGATTGATGTAAAAAGAAATATAGAGCAGTTTGGAATGAAAAGCATCATTTACAGTGCTGGTTTTTTTGATTATGTCCATGATAAGCATTTAATAAAACTATTACAAGCACTTTACAGTCAAGTGGTTGAGGGTGGTGTGTTGATAATCCCATTTAAGGATTGTCAGACCTATGACCCACTAGATTATCAGTGGTTTGCACAATGGCATTATTTTCTTTTGAGAACAGAACAGGAGCACCGTGCCCTATTAGAAGCAGCACAAATTCCTACAGCTAGCATTAAATCTGTACGAGAAGAAAGCGGTAAAATTATTTTTTATATTATTGAGAAATAAGTCTAATAGAGGAAATTGAAGCCGGCAAGTGAAAATTTGCCGGTTTTAATACTTTAACAATCTGGTTTTGATTATTCCTATTTTTATTTTTTCAGTTTTTTTTTCGTTTTTATTAAATGTGAGTTCACATTTTGGAATTATAATTTATTTGAGGTTTATTTTGAGTTGGTTAATTTAGGTGTTTTTATCCCATTTTTAATTAGGACTAGAAATGGTTCGATTATATGTTTATTCTAATTGTTAACCGCATGATGTATTTTATTTGGGCAAATCTTGATATCAAAATGAATTTGATACCAAGACCAGGCTACAAAAGGGGGACATGTCGTTAAAAAATGCTCCTGTGGAGCATTTTAGATATGAGCCAGCCTGCAGCGGGGGCCTAAGGCTACTTATCATTCTCCTTGTAATTTAGCTCAAACAAACGGCTGGCCTTTTATATCCTTTTTGCGATCGATGGTTAAACCAAGTACGTGTTCTCAAGATAACTGTTGTTTAATTATTAATAACCAATGCATTAAATCAAATAATTTTGATTTGGCTATAGATTTGAACAATTAATCAAAAATTAAACAAATTTAGCAAAATACATTCAATATTAACCAAAATTTACGCCTCAAACCCATTTTGCTCAAACTCGCTTTCAATTCCCCAAATTTAGTTTTATTTTTAAGATGGAAATGAAGAACCTTAGATCGAGAAAGTGCCATGGCCGAACAATTTGAAGAAGAAGAGCAAATCCATGATATCGTTCCGGTATCTGGAATGTACGAAAGTTGGTTTTTAGATTATGCCTCTTATGTGATTTTGGAGCGTGCCGTACCTGCCATTGAGGATGGTTTTAAGCCGGTACAGCGTCGCATTATGCATTCACTCAAAGAGGTGGATGATGGGCGATTTAATAAGGTGGCTAATGTCATCGGTCATACCATGCAGTATCACCCACACGGTGATGCTTCCATTGGTGACGCCATCGTTAATTTGGGGCAAAAAGACCTATTGATCGAAACACAAGGTAACTGGGGGGATGTACGGACCGGAGACTCGGCTGCTGCGCCAAGATATATTGAGGCACGCCTTTCGAAATTCGCACTTGAAGTTGTATTTAACCCAAAAACGACGGATTGGCAGCTCTCTTATGACGGCCGAAAAAAGGAGCCGGTGACTTTACCGGTAAAATTTCCTTTGTTACTTGCTCAGGGAGTAGAGGGTATTGCCGTCGGTTTGTCTACCAAGATTTTACCTCACAATTTTTGCGAACTCATCAATGCTTCTATTGATCACCTAACGGGTAAGTCAGTTGAGGTTTATCCTGATTTTGGTACCGCGGGCTTTATTGATATAACTGACTACCAAGGTGGTAAGCGAGGTGGCCGAGTAAAAGTTCGGGCCAAAGTAGAGATTATCGACAAAAAACAAATTGCCATTCGTGAGATTCCTTTTGGAACTACAACAAATAGCCTGATCGACAGTATTATTAAAGCAAATGATAAGGGCAAGATTAAGATAAAAAAGATCATTGATAATACGGCCAAAGACGTGGAGATTTTGGTGCAATTGGCAGCGGGGCAATCCCCAGAAGTAACACTCGATGCCCTTTATGCCTTTACTGATTGTGAGGTTTCTGTAGCGCCAAATGCTTGTGTTATTGTGGGCGAAAAGCCCCAGTTTTTAACGGTGGATGAATTGCTTAAAATATCTACAGATCAGACGGTTGACTTACTCGAGCAGGAGCTTAAAATTAGAGAAGGGGAACTGCTCGAAAAGATACTTTTCTCCTCCCTCGAGAAGATATTTATCGAAAATCGAATTTACCGGGACATAGAAGAATGTGAAACCTGGGAAGCTGTACTGGAGGCAATTGATAAAGGATTAGAACCATTTAAGGCCCAATTTTATCGTGAAATTGTGGAGGAAGACCTCATTCGCCTTACCGAGATCAAGATTAAGCGCATATCAAAATACGATAGTTTTCAGGCAGATGAGCAGCTCAAACGACTAAATGACGAGCTCGCACAAGTACGTCACGACCTGGTACACTTAATCGAGTTTGCCATTGCTTATTTTACCGCATTATTAGAGAAGTTTGGCAAGGGCCGTGAACGTAAAACGCAGATTCAAACATTTGATACCATTGCGGCACGTCGTGTAGCAGCCACCAACCAAAAGCTTTATATAAACCGTAAGGATGGTTTTGTAGGCTATGGTCTTAAAAAAGACGAATTTATTTCCGAATGCTCCGACTTAGATGATATTATCGTGTTTCGCAAAGATGGGGTTTGCAAAGTCTCTAAAATAGTAGAGAAGAACTTTATGGGCAAAAATATTTTGCATGCTAGTGTCTTTAAGAAGAATGATGAGCGTATGGTGTATCATTTGATTTACCTTGATGGTGCAAGTGGTCGAACCATGGTGAAGCGCTTCCAGGTGTTAGCCATTACTCGGGATAAGGAATATATGCTGACAAAAGGGACCAAAGGCTCAAAAGTACTTTATTTTTCTGCCAACCCAAATGGCGAATCAGAGTTGGTGCATGTGGTTTTGAGCCCATTAGCCAAGGCCCGAAAAAAGGCGTTTGATTTTGATTTTGGAACGTTGGAGATAAAAGGTCGTGGGGCTGGCGGAAATATATTAACAAAGTATCCAATCAAAAAAATTGACTTTAAGAGCAAGGGCAAGTCTACATTAGGGGGTACGGCAATATGGTATGACCAAACCGTGGGTAAATTCAATAAGGAAGAACGTGGGACGTTCTTAGGGGAGTTTCAGACCGATGAATTTATATTAGTGATTTATAAAAATGGGGAATATGTATTGAGCACCTTTGAGCTAACGCATCGATTTGATGATGATCAAATTTACCTTATCGAAAAATTTGACCCTGAAAAGCCCATTTCAGTTATTTATAAAGAGGGCAAGAGTGGCATGTATTTCGTTAAGCGATTCTTGATCGAAACCACTACAGCGGGTAAGCCATTTTCGTTTGTGTCAGACACCAAAGGCACCAAGCTAATTTATGTTACAACAGTTGCAGCACCGCTGGTAGAGATCAAACATAAAGATAAGGACAAAAAAATGACCGTAACGGCCCTTGCATTGGCTGATTTTATTGATATTAAAGGCTGGAAGAGCCAAGGAAATCGCTTGGGGATAGACCAAATCTCCAAAGTTACGTTTTTGTCAAATCTCAAAGAGCAGGAAGAGGAGGAAGAAAGCTTCGATTCAGGTGATCAAATTGAGCTTGATGTGGATAAGGGGCAGCTTGGGTTGTTTTAACCCGTATTCAAAGCGCGTTAAATCTAAAAATAGTTCAGCATTGCAAATGCAGGTATTTGTGTAGTTAATTATTATAGTTTTTTGTTAGTAATTGAACGAATTCTGCAAAAATCGATTAAAATTAAGGTATTTTAATAATCTATCTATTACTTCGCAGATAAACAAATGCACCAAGAATCATAATTGAAATCACCAAAAGCCAAAAGTTACGCAGCAAGTTTGTACTTACAATTGGCCGCATATCACCAGCCGCAATAAATTGGGCCCAGTAATACGGATGTGCCTTGCTCGATTTTGCTCCATCAATATATTCTAACTTTGCTTGCTGTAGTGCGCTAACCTTACTCTTACCATTGTCAAGCTCCTTATAAAAAATCCGCATGATTTCGGCCGTAGTATGATCATTAGCGTTCCAAAGGCTCATTACGACGCTTGGGCACCCCGCATAAAAGAACCCTCGAGCCAAATTAATCACGCCTTCTCCATGAATAGCCTTTCCATAACCGGTATTACAAGCACTCAGCACGGCCAATTTAGCTTGTAAATTTAGATTATACAGTTCAAAGGTATGTAGGGCATCGTCTTCGAGGCTATCTTTATTTTCTGTAAAATATATGCGGGAAAAGAGCGGCCGCTCATCTTGCGCCACAGCATGGCTGGCAATGTGGATGATATCCGCGTGGTCCGCAAGTTGTTTGAACTGCTGCTCGTCAGCTTGCTCATCCAGATAAAATCTCCCCTTAAAGTAGTTGGCAATGTACCCCAGTTCCTTTTTTGTCCAACTCAGTGGGCCCAGTGCTCCTCGCACAGTATCTTGATATTCGGTGTTCGTAAAGTTTGCTGCAGTGCTTTCAAAACTAGGGGCAAAGGCAAGTATATTATTGCTGCTATGGCTCGTTTTTTCCTGCTTGGCTTGGCACCATAGTGTGGCGGAGTTAGCATAGCTCGTTGGGTGTGTCCGAATCAAATAATCCAACTTTTTAAAGTTAATGGGAGCGTTATCGACGGGCATTTTTTCTAGTAGTGCCTCAAAAGGCACTAAGGCCATCTGGCCATAGGGTACAATTATGAACTCTGAACCCGGGCGTACCAGCTTATCGATTGGCTTAACCCAAGCACGGTACAGCGCATGTGCCTGCTCGCAGTAGGCAGATTTACTATCATTAGTAAGTAACACATCAGCGCCATTCATGAGGCTTGACCGAAATTGTTCCACCAGCAAACCTTCTTCTTTTTGAATGGGCGTTTTAACTACATTAAATTCTTTCTGAGTAATCAAGAAGATGTACCAATCCTGCTTACCTCTAAAGTAGGATATGAAATTTTGATCCTCTTTTAATAAAGCCTGTACCTCACGCACCGATGCGGTATGCAGATTATATTTTAACTGATAATATTTAGGGTAATCCTTTTCGAGCGCTACCATAAAGGCATCCAATTGCTCACGGAGGTCAAATTCCCGATTTTTAAACCGTTTTAGTGCTTTTTGTTCTTCCTCTGAGTGATTATCTTTTTGGTTAAGCCGCTCAATTTGAGAGGTGTAATAATTTAGCTCAGCCTTGAGGTCCTGCTCTTGCTCGATCAATTTTTGTGGTAATTGGGCAGCAGATTTGGCCTTCTCGGCCTGTAACTTACTAAGTAGCACGGCAGCCTTGTTCCGCTCCTGTAGCTCAAAGGCCGTGTGGAGGTAAGCTATGTTTTGGGTAAGTTCGTATAGCTCATAGGCATTTTGGATAGCACCCTGGTAAATATGGGAGGTCGTTTTGGCTAGTTCCAGCTGCGAGCCCTCAGAACGAAAGCTTAAACGAATGGTATCGCCAAGGTCGAGGGCTAGTTGGTAGGTTTCTAGGGCAAATTGAAGGTCTTTAGGGTTTTGGGTTTGCTCTTGGTAGTATCTGGTGAATAGGTCTCCTTTTGTACTAAGTGCTTTGAGCAGCTGTGGTGGGGCATTTATATTATTCAAGCTCGGATTGATACAAATAGAAGAATCATTAAACTTATACACGGCACTTTTGATGGCCTTTTGGGCGAAGGTGAGGGCTTTGAAGGTGTTTGTAACACGGTAATAATCAGCCAATAGCCAGTTTATGTCAGAGACATCTTTATGTGTATTTCCATATGCTTGATGAGCAGTGTGCAGCGCAAGCGATAAATAGTCCTTACTTTTACTAAGATTTCGTTCTTTATACAGATTGGCGAGGTCTTTATAGCTATAAATTAATTTCGGGTTATGTTTACCAAATAATTTTTGCCTTATATGATAGGCTTCCTTATAAAAATATTGTGCAGAGTCAAAATTATCTTGAGCAAGGTATATATTGCCTAGTAGGTCTAATTGCCGAAGTTTAAAAGTATATACTGAAGAAATGTTATCTGTTGCAAAAGTAGCGTCAAATAATTTTAATGATTTATACAAATAAGGCTTTCCAGCATTATAGTTGCCCATTCTTTGGTATACGCCACCAATTAGAGCTAAATTATTTATGAAAGTTTTTCGATCACTAATCCTTTTACTATCAAGTAATAAAAGATATTTAAGTGCTTTTTCATAATTATGGTTGTCACGATATATAGTTGCTAATAATTGATAACGTTTTGTGATGCCTTGATTGGAGTTTACCTTTATGCTCTCCTTTAATCCCCGTTTGCATTGTTTTAGCCCTTCATTTTTTTTTCCAAGTATAAAATTGTAAAAACCTAAGATGTAATGGATAGGATACTCATAATCTTCAAATGAACGGTTTTCATTAGGGATTGATATTTGAGCTGCCTTTTTTGTATAATAAATGGCGCTATCTAAGTGATTCGAGTACATAAAATAAGCAAACCCAATGTATTTGTAAATGTCCTTATTGATTGTTGGTGAAAAGGATTCCTTATCAATTTTACGTAAAAGTTTATTTTTATATTTTATACAGCTTGGTTTATTGCCAAATTTTGCATAGTAATAACACCATTTTGCTTCAATTAGTGCTGTTAATGGCTTATTGCCCAAATTATTTGCCATTTGATGCATTTTAGTATAGATGGTTTCAGCAGCTTTTGGTTGGTTAATTAATAAATGACAATAAGCCTTATCTAAATTAGTATATACATAGTTTTCCCAATCATTATTAATTTTAAAATAGTTGATGTTTTCATCAAGTTTTGTAATTAATTGATGGTAATCTTGATTTACAAATGAATTTTTTAATACATGAAATGGAATGGTTTGTAATAGTGCAAGGGTAATTTTAAATAGCCCAATTAACAGTAACAATGAAGATTTCATGGTTTTGATAAAAATAAACAACTCAATATAATTGCGAGTTGTTTATTTTTTAAGGTTATAAAGTAGAAATTGAATCTGGTGTTTGATAAATAGTTGATAAAGTGCTCAATGGGTCAGTCCCTCCCTTTGTTTGGGATTTTAGGCCTGTCTTAAAACTCTTCAACTTCAAATTTTCTAATTTGATTTTCTTGCTGTCTTTTCTCATAATTTAATTTAGAGTTAGTATGTTATTTTCTACTTAATGTAGCTGTCCATGATTTATGTTAATATAAATTTAAGAAAAAATAAAATATTTTCCAACATGAAAGCTAAAATAATTAGGTGATAGTATAAAATATTTTTGATGCGCCTTATAAAATAATTGGGTGAAGCATGAAAGGACGAATTATAAATAATTCAATAAAATAAGCAAAATATATTCAGTTTTAAAGAATTATTGAATAAAATCTGCAAAATTCATTTAAAATAACAATCAAAGATTATTCCTATTTCGCCCTTGTATCATTGAGGTTCCAATCATATTCATAGAATATGGCCTGATAGCCAGTTGGGATTTTACGCGATCGGTATTTATTGATATACAAAATATAGGTTTGGCCATTTTGGGTAAAATCACCACTATACCACTCAAAAATTTTAGAGATACCCACTTTTTTGGTATCATTATTTACTTGAATATACGCTGGATTATCAAGCGCTTCCTTCACTTGCTGGTCAATTTGCCGCTCAAGTTTAAATGGAAAATACGCCTCATTGAGCAGGGGAGGGCAGCCCTTTGCTCCGCATACTAAAACAAAATGCAAGCGGGCATCACCACTCAGCTTTTGTTTCTCGATTTCGTCCAGGCTTAACTTTTGCCCAGCTACCAGATGTTTTTGTTGATTAAAAAAACCCTCGATGTCTTTCACGGACTTTACTGAATAATTTTGAACAACTTGGCGAATCACAATCAAGTTATAGGCATTGATGTAAAAGGCTTTCACAGTAACTTTACCAGCATTATTAAGGTTCATGCCATTAATCTGACGGTACAGGCTTTCTATATCATTGGATTTTGACTTGATCTGAGCATAATTCACATGGCCATTTTGCACATAGGTCTGGTAAAAGTCATTGGCTTCATTAAAGAAACTATTCAGACCCTGCCCATATCCAATATGGCTGATCGACAAACTTAAATAGCCAATTAAAACTAAACTTACTAATTTTTTCATTTCTACTAACTAACATGTGTTGACAATTGATCGATGGCTTGATCAATGCGATGTGCCACTTCACTTGCCCCCAAAATAGCAATGATCTGCATGAGGTCAGGCCCTGCACCTACACCAGTAATAGCCACTCGTACGGCCTGCATCACTTTGCCTGGCTTTAAGCTCAATTCTTCTACACTTTCCTGAAATAACGAGCGAACTAAGTCTCCATCTAATGCTCGCTGCTCACTTAATTTTTCTTTAAAGCGCAGCAGCACGGCTACCGCGTCCTCATTCCATTTTTTGGACACTACCTTCACGTCATATTGCTTAGGCGGGAAGAAGAAATACTGTCCTTCCTTCCAAAAATCTCCAGGATAAGTTACCCGCTCCTTGAGTTGCTCTACGATTTGCTCTAGCATACCTTGTTCAGCTTCAATGCCATTTTGATGCACATCATCCTTTAAATAAGCCGCCAATTCTGTATTTGACTTTTGCTTAATATATTGTTGATTAAACCATCTTGCTTTTTGTATGTCAAATTTCGTACCAGATTTTCCAATTCGCTGAATTGAAAAAGCTTCAATGAGGGCTTCCAAGCTAAACATTTCCTCATGCGTACCGGGATTCCAGCCCAAAAATGCCAAAAAGTTGATCATGGCCTCCGGAAGGTACCCGGACTCTTTATAGCCCACATTTAATTCTTTTGTGGTAGGATCTTCCCAGTTGAGTGGGAAAATCGGAAATCCATTTTTATCGGCGTCTCGCTTACTAAGCTTACCATTACCATCTGGCTTTAAAATAAGTGGTAAATGCGCAAAAGTTGGCATGGTATCTTCCCAGCCAAGGTATTGGTAAAGCAATACATGTAGCGGTGCTGATGGCAGCCATTCTTCTCCCCGAATCACATGGGTGATTTTCATTAAATGATCATCGACAATATTGGCCAAATGATAAGTCGGCATACCGTCTGATTTGAGTAAAACCTTATCATCCAGGCTGGCACTATGCACCATGACCCATCCTCTAATTTGGTCATTAAGGCGAATTTCTTCTTTGTGAGGTACTTTGATCCGAATCACGTATGGTTCGCCCGAGTTAATTCGAGCTTGTACTTTATCTTGTGGCAGGGTGAGCGAGTTTTTCATAGAAGTACGCGTAACGGCATTGTATTGTGGGGAAACCACACGTGCGGCCTTTAATCGTTCGCGCATGGCAGTGAGTTCTTCTTGGGTATCAAATGCATAATAAGCCTTGCCCTCCTCCAAGAGTTTATCGGCATATTGGCGATACATTTCTTTACGCTCTGATTGGCGATAGGGTCCAAATCCACCATCTTGCTGCGGGCTCTCGTCTGGAGTGATGCCCAGCCACTTCAGCGCCTCAAAAATATAAGCTTCTGCTCCTGGCACATACCTCGACTGGTCAGTATCTTCAATCCTTAATACAAAATCACCACCCATTTTGCGGGCATATAAATAATTATAGAGGGCCGTACGCACTCCTCCTATATGCAAAGGGCCTGTCGGACTTGGCGCAAACCTCACTCTCACTTTATTCTCCATTATGTTCATTTTATTTGGGGTACAAAGTTAATCATTTGAACCTAAAATAGTAGGTGAAAGAATGAAATTAAGTGAAAGAGCCTTGAAAACGTAGAAAATTTATCAATATTTAGTACTTTGCATACAAATTTTGAATGTTATGAGATTAGTTGCCATTTATTGCCTATTATTACTATTATTGTCTTGCTCTCAAATCCAGAAAAAAGAGGAGCAACAAAAGGCTACCAAATCACTTGTTATTAGCGGCAAGGTGGTCAACGCGCCAAATGATAATAGTAGCATCATTTATGAGTTACCTGCAGCCGGTAGGCCCATCCCATTGGATACCATAAAACCAGATGATCAAGGCAATTATAAAATTGAGCTTAAGGAAGCTGGATTTTACCAACTCAATTTCTTTGGTCAGGCATCATCTGTATTGGCTGTAGAGAAGCCGTTCCAGGTAAACTATGATGGAGATCAAGCAAATCCTATTTCGATAAGTGGGTCAACGTCGGCTGATTTTCAGCAAAAAATGTATGACATTCAATTTGAGTTGAATAAAGAGGTGATGGACTTTAGGAGTCAATTGACCGAACAGGTAACTAACGTTGATTCATTGATACAAGTGGAGAAAAAGATCCGTGCGGACTTTCAAAATCAGATGAAAGAGTTGATAAAGGGTGCGGAAGTAAATTTAGCATTTTTAATAGCTATGAGCCAGTTTGAGCTTGATGGCAATACTACATTTTTGATGGAGAATGCTAAAAAATTAAGCAAAAAATATCCAGAAAACCTCCACATAAAGGGGTATACAGACAACCTAAAAAAATCGAGCTTACTAGCTGTTGGAAGTCCAGCTCCTGAGATTAGGCTTCCTAATCCGAAGGGTGATTCGGTTAGTTTATCCTCCTTGCAAGGAAAATATGTATTGCTGGATTTCTGGGCTGCGTGGTGTGGGCCTTGCCGCAGAGAGAACCCAAATGTAGTGCGATTATATAATAAATATAATGAAAAAGGCTTTGAGGTGTTTAGTGTTTCACTCGACCGTAGAAAACAAGACTGGATTAATGCCATTGCAAAAGATGGCTTGAATTGGACCCATGTATCAGACTTGGCCTATTTTAAATCAATAGCGGCACAAACCTATAATATTCAGAGTATTCCAAGCACGTTTTTACTGGATAAGGAAGGTAAAATTTTGGCGAAGGGGCTGAGGGGGAAGGCGTTGGAGGAGAAGTTAAGGGATATTTTTGAGTAGTGTATGAAATAAAGTTTTTGTTTGCCACTTTTTCAAACGATAAAAAGTGGCACAAAAATCTTTTGTCAAAATAAAGCTTCAGCCCACAAGGCCACCCCGCCCCCCGCAATTTTGACAGGCCACCGCGTTGTAGTAATTTGCATCTGTCAAATTATATAGTTTGTTGTTATTGACACTACATATTAGAAAGTAAAATTATCAACGAAATTTGCAAAAATCGTTCAATTACTGCATTATTTTGTTGCGGTAGGCATTAAAAATACGTGATTTAGAGACGAAGCCGATGTACTTGCCATCTTTTGTGACGGGTAAATTCCAGGCTCCCGTTTTTTGAAATTTGTTCATCACGGCGTGCATGGAATCGCTTAACGATACCTGTGCTGGGGGCAAGCTCATCAGGTCGCTCACGTGCAATTTTTCTTGTTTTTCAAGGTCAAACATGAGCTCACGGACGTCATCTAGTGTGACAATGCCCACCAATTGCTTTTGATCATCAATAACTGGGAAAATATTTCGTTTGCTTTTGCGAATAAGCTTAACCAAATCGCCTAAAGTGTCTGCAGGTGAAGTGATAAGCAAGTCTCGTTCGATGAGTTTTTGTAGTTGGATTAGGCTCAGTACTTGTTGGTCCTTATCATGTGGGATAAGATCCCCTTTTTCAATGAGTTTTCGAGTATAAATGGAGTGTTTTTCAAAATAAGAATGGGTCATATAAGCTATAACTGACACCAACATAAGCGGTACAAACAGCATGTGCCCTCCTGTAATTTCAGCAATAAGGAAGATGGCGGTAAGTGGGGCATGTTGCACGCCACTCATCACACCACACATGCCTACTAAAGCAAAATTATTTTCTGAAATGGATTTAATTTGAAGCAGATCCAATAGCTTGGCAAACCCAAAACCTGTAAAACCCCCGACCAGCAATGAAGGGGCGAATACACCACCTGCGCCTCCAGCGCCTAGCGTCATAGCAGTGGCAATTGGTTTTATCAAAACTAAAAAAGCTATTACAATTAAAATGGAAACGGAGTCAAACGAGCCGAAAATGGGGTTAATAAGTGCGGGATTGGTTCCTTCAAGTACTCGCTCCACAAACTCATACCCCTCACCAAAAAGTGGGGGGAAGACAAAGATGAAAAAGCTAAGTATCAACCCACCGATGGCTACCCGACTCAATTGGTCATCAATTTTGAGTAGCTGCTGTTCTGAGAAACTCACAATTCGGATAAAATAAACGGAAACCAGGCCGCATAATATGCCCAAAATCATATAAAATGGAATATCACTTAAGGCAAACCCTTCTGTAAGCTGAATGGAAAGTAGCGTTTCGTCCCGCGAAAAGCTGAGTGACATCAAATAGCCTGCCAACGATGCGATTAAGAGCGGTATAAATGCCGTAATGGTCACTTCTACCAAGAGCACTTCTACACAAAATATTACGGCTCCAATGGGCGCATTAAATATAGCTGAAATGGCTCCAGCAGCACCACAGCCTATGAGCAATGTCCTAATTTTATAGTTTAAATGTAGGTACCGGCCAATATTGGAGCCAAAGGCAGCACCTGATACTACGATAGGGGCTTCAATTCCTACCGAACCCCCAAACCCCACTGTAATGGCACTATAAAATAGGTGCGAATACATCTTAACACGAGCAATGAAGCTGGATTTTTTTGAAATCACAAATAAAATATGAGTGATTCCATGCCCTAATTGTGTTTTTAAGACATAATTAGCGAGTAAAACGGTAATGAGTAGCCCCACAAGTGGGAAAAAATAATAAAAATAGCCGATATTGGGTTGTGTAAGGGCAAGCCCAGTGGAAATAAAATGAATCATTTCCTTCAAAAAAATAGCGGCTAGTCCAGTCAACATACCAATGACACCACTTACGATGAGGGCAAAATTTTTCTCTCGAATATATTTTTTGCGCCAAATATATAATTTGGTATTAAAATGTTGCCGATTCATATTACAAAACTAGCTTTTAATGCCTTCTGCTGCAAATTATTTAATAAGGTTACCCATTTAGCACCAATATGATGGATTGAATAATTTTGAGCTACAGTTTGATAGGCATTATGTCCAATTTCGGTGCGTCTTTCATCGGATGTTAATTGATGCAATGCATCAGCCCATTGAGCCTTACTAGCGCATAAAAAACCATTTTGTTGATCCTGGATTAAAATTTTATAAGCCGGTATTGGGGTTGCTACAACGGGTTTGCTAAGAGCCATGGCCTGCACCGCTCGATTAGCTGATTTTGCATACGCCCAATCATTTTGATCGACTACGGGCAACACAATAGCGTCCGCAGTGCTAATACGTTCGGTATAGTTTGCTAGCGTCCACTGGCAGGTCGCCTTCGGATGATTTGATAGTGTTTCAAATTGCCAAGTAATATCGGATTGTTGATTCATTTCGGTGATAAGTTGATCAAACCAAGTCACCGAACGCCATTTTTTCTCCGAACCCACGCCAAACCACAAACAAGTCAATAGCTGAGTCGGCTTTGCAGGCCTACTTTCAAATTGTTCAGCGGCATCATCAATAAATTTTACATTTGCGAAGCCGGCTGCTTTGTATAAATTCTTTAAATAGTTTGATGGCGTAATGATGAGGTCCGCTTGAATGGCTATTTTCTTCTTGATGGGCACATCACAATCTAAATAAACGATCAAGGCGCCCTTTTTCTTAACTTTTTGAATGAAGCGTAGAGTACTTACACCCGTATATTTTTGAATGATAACAATATCGTTTGGTTGCAGTTTTTTCTGTAAATGCTTTATAGGTGCAGCGTTAATGGAGACTTCTTTTGTAACAAATGTAGGAGAATAAACAATCGATGAGGATATACCCTGGCTCAAGAAATAGTCATGTATATTCCATCCTTGAATGCGCGAGGCTGGATGATTTCTGTCTCCACGCAGTATCCACCAAACATGCTGAGCCATAGTTACCTATTATAAAAAAAGGGGCCATTGGCCCCTAAATTACTCTTGTGCCAAGCCGTAAAACACTAAAAATCAGCTAATTAACACAAAAAAATAGGCAGTTACAATAATTGTACTGCTCATCTAAGCTAAATAAAGAAATTTAAATTCGCAAATTAGGTGCTTGGGATAGTTGCAAAGTGTTGAAGAATTAGTGTTTAGATTCGTATCATCCAGAAATTTAAGTCGATTTTTTAATAAATATTGCTGAAAACTTTCATCTTAACAGGTTTTTTACGTACCTTTGCAATCCACATCGCGGGGTGGAGCAGTTGGTAGCTCGTCGGGCTCATAACCCGAAGGTCGCAGGTTCGAGTCCTGCTCCCGCTACTCCAAAAGGAAAAATCAGTATGGTTTTTCCTTTTTTTATGCCTAAAAATTCATGTTTAAGCCTCAATTTTATCACATAGGTGGGGTGTATGGAGAATTTGAAAATTGGTTTCATTATAAGTTAAGTCGTTAAATCCGAATTAATTATTCAATGTATTTAGCAAATTTTATTCATTTATGTGAATTTATCTAAATATTCAAGGCTAAAAATTTAGGATATGTGCCTGCGCCAGGATAGCAATAACACTACCTTAGCTAACTTTTCGTCTATTAAGGCATTACAAATACCAATATAGATCCGACCGCATTATGCAAATGCGGTCGAGCGAACTCTTATTCTGGTTTAAGTAGTTTCTTATACGTATGAAAATTGCATTTACATAAAGATTAACCACAACGCGGTGGCCCGTCAAAATAGCGAGGAGCGGGTTGGTCTTGCGGGCTGAAGCATTATTTTGACAAAAGATTTTTGTACCACTTTTACTGCAAGGACTCAATTATTTTCAATGGTTTGCAGTGAATCAGTAAGCCAATTTTAACCCACAAAATACTCTAATAAGTACTGATTTTATCGATTGGAAAAGTTGCAAATAAACTTTCAATGATAAAAGCTAAACCTGAAATATTGTTAAAATTTTAGTTGGCAACCTTTACGACTGTATTTGCAACAATACAGTTAATTATCCTTTTACAAGATTAAAATCTTGTTTTTCTCCTATTATTTGAAGCTAAAGACCCCATTCTATTGTATTTTTCTGTTATTTTTTATTGGTAAAGTAAAGTTTAGGATAACAAAACTCACATCACTAAATATTATTTCTAATTTTACTAGAAAATAAAATTATTAAATCACTAAACCTGGATATTATAACTCACAAAAAAATAAAAGATAAAATTAGGAATAAAAGTAGATAGATACACATTATTAAATGAATTCAGCAAAATATATTCAAAATATAATTAATTCACCAATTTTTCACCCATCCCTCAACCCGTTTTCATACAATTTACCCCTTACAATCTGTAAAATTTGAAACAATCGCTATCAACAATGCTGCGAATTCGTTATTTTTGCATCAGATATGCAGCAGGAGAATACGGATACTTACATAAATAGCCAGGCTACGCGCGAATGGGATATGTTTTGGGAGTATTTCAGGCATTGGAAATCAACGCCACAGCCCAATTATTCTTTAGCGGATTTGTCAAAAGATTTTGAGCTTTTGGACGTTCCGGAATTACCAATCGAGCCTTCAGACTATATCCAATTTATCCAAGATAATATACTGCCTCATACTGTCAATTTGCACAACACAAAGTATATGGGGCATATGACCGCTCCCGTGCCAGAAGAACTTTACCCCATAGCTCTACTATTGCTATATTTAAACCAAAATGTGGTTAAAGTGGAGACCTCTCAAGCCCTTACTTTACTTGAGCGTCAGCTTATTGGTGTATTTCATCAATTAGTTTTTGAGCTACCGGAGGCGTTTTACGCCAAACATGTTCAAAATCAGCAATCGTGCCTTGGAGTGGGGGTATCAGGTGGAAGTTTAGCTAATTTAACAGCGCTAAATTGCTTACTCAACAGTGTGCTAAAACCTGACGGCGTTTTTGATGGATTGGCCAAAAGAGGTCTTCTTGAAGCCACTGCGCATTATGGTTTTAAAAAAATGGTCTTGTTAGGGTCCCATTTAGCCCATTATTCCTTTCAAAAAGCTGCTTCTGTACTTGGTTTGGGCACAGATAATTTCATAGAATTACCTTCTGACGGTGATGGATCAGTTCAATTGTCTGCATTAGAGCATCAAATTGCCCAATGTAAGGAAAATAATTTCGGTATAGTAGCGCTCGTAGGTGTTGCGGGCTCTACCGAAACAGGGAGCATTGACCCACTAGTTGAAATGGGAAAAATAGCTCAAAAATATAATATTCCTTTCCATATTGATGCAGCCTGGGGTGGGCCATTATTGTTTTCCCATAGTCATAAAGAGTTGTTAAAAGGTATTGCGTATGCTGATGTCGTTACCATTTGTGGGCATAAGCAACTTTATCTTCCCATGGGCTATAGTTTATGTCTGTTTAAGGACCCTAAAATGGCACTATTTGCAGAGTTCAATGCCAATTATCAAGCACGTAAGCGTAGTTGGGACACCGGTAAGCACACGATTGAGGGTTCCAGGCCAGCACATGCATTGTATTTACATGCCTATTTGCAATTATTTGGCAGGAGGCGTATCGAAGCTAATATGCTTAAATGTTTTGAGCTTCGTGATTATTTTGTAAATAAAGTGAATCAAGCTCCTCAACTGCAGTTGATGCAAGCGGCTCAAACTAATATTGTCGTTTTTAGATTTGTGGATGTTATGGCTAGTAGTGATTATTCCAAAGAGGAAAATGATCGACTAAATGGTATCAATACAAGCATACAACAGCAAATTTTTGAGCAAGGAGAAGTATTTGTTTCACGGACAACCCTGGCTCATACCAAATACAAACCCCAGTCTATCGTTGTGTTAAGAGCGGTTTTTATAAATCCTGAAATTTCGCCCAAAGATATTGATTATGTTTTAGAGGAAATTGTAAAAATCGGTCAGCAAATTAATACAACTCGCTGAAAATTAACCTTATTATTCACCACAGTATCGGGTTAAGCTTCGGTACTTTGCTTGGTTTTAAAAAACACCTTGCGGATCCATCTTGGTAGAAAAATAGCTCCCAAGAGTAAATACGGATAATAGGATAACATGCGCCAAAGTATGCTTGTAACAAAGGTATAATCGCCCAAAAATTCACTAAAAAAGCCAGCAAAAGAGATTTCAGCTGTACCCGTACTACCAGGTGTAGGAGAAATCAACATGATGATCCACATGATGACTTGTTTGGCAAATATCGTTAAGTGGTCACTAAAATTAATATCAGCATAGGATGCAATTAGGCTATTGAGCATAAGATATCGAGCACTCCATATAAATATCGTTGCACCAATGATTTGCATCCAATACTTTAAGGAATTTCCTTTGAGAATAGAGGAAGCCATGATCATTTCATCACCTTGGCGAAAAGCATCATAACGCCAGCGTTTCAGAAAACGAATAGAAGTGATTTTCAGTAATAAATATTTGAATGCTCGGGGCCGAATAAACAATGCGTAGGCCATGATTAAGGTATATACCGCAATTAGGCTATAACTTATTAGAAATAAAATATTTAACTTAAATTCTGTATCAAACAAGGTCAAGCTGACATCGGATAAAATCATACCTCCAGAAATAGCTAAAAAAATAGGAGCTGTAACGACAAAAAATAAATTATCAAGTATGGCGGTAAGCATCACGTAGGCGAGTGATTTGCCTAGATTAATGCCCTCTTTTGTTAAAATAAATACTGCAACAGCGGTACCTCCCACTACTGATGGCGTAACAGCAGAAGCAAATTCCCAAAGTATAATTACATACATACTATTAATCCAACTCAAGCTTTTGTTGGTGATGGTTCGGATGCGGTACATGTAGCCAATATCTCGAGCCAATAGTACTAAAATAGCTATGACTATGCCTTCAAATTTTGCATCAAAAACAGACTTTAGGTTTTGCAGGGTAATATCTTTATCACTATAAAACATATAAAACACCACAGCCAACCCAAAGAAAATCGGAATCCAAACACGGCGTGGATTTAATGTTTTAAATATTTTATTTGACCGAATATCCATTTAGTAAATTATTCTTCAATTAATTCTACCCAAAAATTATTATAACCTATGCCATTCGTTAATTTTATGGACTGAGCCTGAATTAAATCCAAAACAGCTAAAAAGCCACAAATAATAGCTAGCCTTTCTGGGTTCACCATTATTAATTGTTCAAAACTGATCTTTTTTTCATTTTGAAGCAACGATAATAGTACTTTTCTTTGAGAATGAATGCTGTACGGAATCGCTACTAATGTATGTTGTTCGGGTTCTACGGCATGAGCCATTACTTTATTAAATACAAACAGTAATTTTTGAAGATCAATACCTTCAAGCGTTAAGGCTACAGGGTATAATGCAGCAACATCATGGAGCTCTTGCTGAATATTTCCCCTGGCTAAAGATTGGGCAGATTTTTCTTCTAATTTGGCCAACTGATCAACAATGGCTTTGTAGCGTTTATATTCTAATAAATGTTGTACCAATTCCTCCCTTGGATCAAGTTCAGAATCATCATCTGTGGGCCTAATTTTTGGCAAAAGCATTTTAGATTTAATCCGCATCAATGTAGCTGCTACCACAATAAATTCACTAGCCACCTCCATATTCAATTCCTTGAGTTGTTGAATATAACTTAGAAAATCATGGGTAATTTTAGCAATTGGGATATCATAAATATCCAATTCATCCCTTTCTATGAAAAAAAGAAGTAAATCAAATGGTCCTTCAAATAAAGGTAAATGAATTTTAAAACTCAATTGTTAATAAAATTAGGGTTAGGGGCTGGCACGATCATAATATTTGTTTACCTCGCACCATTTTGCTACACTTTATCTAATTTATTAGAAATTTATCAACAAAATTAGGATAAAGATTTAACAGGTATTTTCTTACGTCATATTGGAGTCCAACATGCTGTAAGATATTGCAAGATAACTCGAACTCCTTAAATTATCTAATAAAAATCCCAAAAAAATTCGTAACTTTGAAACCTTTTACCGTAATATGCGTTAAATATTAAAGTAAAGCTGCAAATATGCTAATAGAACCTGGGGATTACCTCAAAAACATAAATTGCCCACAAGATCTTAAAAATTTTAAGAAGCAAGAGTTATTGGCTATTTGTCAAGAATTACGCCAATTTATTATTGACCAAGTGTCAATCTATGGAGGGCACTTTGGAGCAAGTTTAGGGGTAGTGGAACTTACCGTCGCTTTGCATCATGTGTTTAACACACCATATGATCAACTTGTGTGGGATGTCGGACACCAAGCTTATGGGCATAAAATTTTGACTGGTAGAAGGGATCAATTTCATACGAACCGAGTTTATAAAGGGTTGTCTGGGTTTCCAAAACGTAAGGAAAGTCATTATGATACTTTTGGGGTGGGGCATTCGTCTACCTCGATTTCAGCGGCCCTGGGCATGGCTATTGCCTCTAAGCAAATGGGCATTCATGATAAACAGCATATTGCCGTAATTGGAGATGGCGCCATGACAGGCGGACTGGCCTTTGAGGCTATGAATCATGCAGGTGTTTCAGATACCAATTTATTGATCATTTTGAATGACAACTGCATGTCGATTGACCCGAATGTAGGTGCGTTAAAGGAATATTTAACCGATATTGTGACTTCCAAAACATACAATATCTTAAAAAATGAAATTTGGAAAATACTGGGTAAATTCAATAAGTTAGGTGCGCAGGAGTTTGCATCTAAGTTTGATGGAAGTATTAAATCGTTCCTACTGAAGCAAAGTAATTTATTTGAATCCTTAAACCTGAGGTATTTTGGGCCAATTGATGGGCATGATATCTTCAGGTTAGTGGATACATTAAATGACCTTAAAAATATCCCAGGACCGAAGTTACTGCACTGTGTTACCGTTAAAGGAAAAGGCTTTGCCCTTGCTGAGAAAGATCAGACTAAATGGCATGCACCGGGTACATTTGATAAAGTTACAGGAAAAATCCATAAAAAAGTATTTGATACGCCTCAACCGCCTAAGTATCAAGAGGTATTTGGACATACTTTGGTGGAATTGGCCGAAAAAAATACTAAAATTGTGGGTGTTACACCAGCTATGCCTAGTGGATCATCCATGAATATTATGATGAAGGCCATGCCAGATCGAGCTTACGATGTGGGTATTGCTGAGCAGCATGCGGTAACCTTTTCTGCCGGTTTGGCCACACAAGGCTTGATTCCATTTTGTAATATTTATAGCACGTTTATGCAGCGAGCATACGATCAAGTTATACATGATGTTTGTATTCAAAATTTACACGTGATATTTTGCTTGGATCGAGCAGGGTTTGCTGGGGCAGACGGCCCTACACATCATGGTGCGTATGATTTGGCCTATATGAGGTGCATTCCGAACATAGTAGTTGCTGCTCCAATGAATGAAGAGGAGCTACGTAATTTAATGTTTACGGCACAGTTACCTCGAGAAGGGGCATTCTGCATACGTTACCCAAGAGGCCAAGGTGTAATGCCGGATTGGAAAACACCGATCCAGCAAATACCAGTAGGTAAAGGTCGATGTATTAAAGAGGGGAACGATATTGCCATTTTGACGATTGGGCATATAGGCAATTACGCTGTTACAGCTTGTGAAAAATTGACACTCGAAGGAATTGATGCGGCACATTATGATATGCGATTTGTAAAGCCACTAGATGAAAAATTACTGCATCAGATTTTCAAGACACACAGCCATATTGTTACCGTAGAAGATGGATGTTTGCATGGCGGTTTTGGTAGTGCAATATTAGAATTTATGGCCGAAAATGGCTATCAGGCATTTGTTAAACGCCTGGGCATACCGGATCGCATTGTGGAGCATGGTACCCAACATGAGCTTCACAAGGAATGTGGTTTTGATGAAGAAGGGATTCAAAATGCTGTTCAGAAACTTTTTGAGCATAAACATCAATCGATTTCTGTACTTTAATAGTGAAAAGTTACCTAATTTTTGATTTGCTGAACAATTATTAGAAAATTATTCAATAAATTTAGCAAAAAATATTCAAAATCAATCATCTCAGCTCTTTTAGTCCAATCATTTGTTGTCGTTCTGAATCCCAAACCTTAATTCGACAACACTTATAAATATCGATAGGAGAGAGCGATGTAACACGTGGATTTTGAAATTCTTCCATTTGTGTAAAAGCCTTTGGAAGGTTATAAAAGGGTATACGGGGGTTTATATGATGAATATGGTGGTATCCAATATTGCCTGTAAACCATCTCATGATGGCATTCATCTTCATGTAGCTTGACGATTGGAGTGCAGCATATTCGTAGCTCCAACTTTCTTTGGGTTTGAACTTAGCATCCGGAAAATTATGCTGTGCATAAAATAAGTAAGCACCCATCATGCTACTGATAAATGCTGGAACCAAGAAACCTAATATCAGCCCTTGCCAACCTGTAAAATAATAGATAGTAGCCCCAATAGCAAAATGAAATACAATGGAAATGAAACAATCAGCATGCTTTTGGGTATTTTTAAATAGGGTCCTTGCACAAAACCCCCAAAAAAAGACAAAAATATAACCAAAAAATATGGTAAGTGGGTGACGTATAAAGAGGTAAATGGCACGCTCAGTCTTACTGCTGGCTAAATAGGCTTCCTTCGTAACAATCGGAAAAGAACCAATACTAGAGGTATAAAGTTTGGAGTTATGGGCATGGTGATAATTATGTGATCGCTTCCAAATGCTTGTTGGTGCTAATATAAATAGGCCATATACCGTAAAAATAGCCTTGGCAAGTACCGATTTTTGTAAGATGGCTTGATGCAAATAATCATGGTAAATGATAAATAAACGCACAATCAAAAGTCCAGCTAAAATGGAGCAAATAATCTGTGCTATGATATGCACATTAATGATGGCCCCAGCATAGCATAAACAAAATAAAATCAGTGTTGAGAGCAGTAGGCCCCAACTTTTTTTTCGACTTTCGTTCGCGAATTTATTCGAAGCTAATATGAGCTCACGTCCTTGTAGCATAGTTTATGTGCGTTTGTGTTTCCAACGTCGGTGGGTCCAAAGCCACAAGGCGGGGTCCCTCATAATATCTTTTTCTAGCCGACGTGTATGCAATTCAGATATTTCATCCTCGCTGTGCAAGTTAGGATTTTCAATCAAAATTTCACTATGAACATCATAAAAACCTCGTTTTGGTCTTGTAATGTTGACATAAATTAGGGGAAAATTCAATTTTCTTGAAATTTTAGCTGTACCTGTGAAAATGGGTGTATCCTGGTTTAGAAACTGTGTCCAATAAGCCCCTTTTGGTGATGGAGTTTGGTCAGCAATAAAGGCCGTAGCCGTTAAGTCATCTCTGTTTTTGATCATGCCTCGTATCGTCTCATTCATGGCATAGAGTTTGTTGCCTAGCCTTGTCCGCATGTGATATATCAACCTATTAAAATGAGGGTTTGATAACGGGTGATAAATCACATAAAGCTGATGATAAGGGCTTTGACTAAAGCGTGCACCGCCGAGCTCCCAATTTCCTAAATGCCCCATGACAATAATGACACTTTGCTTTACTTCATAAAACTTCTTGAAAGCTGAAATATCCACAAATCGAACTCTTTTTTGAAGCGTTCTAGGCGAAATGGTCAATGTTTTGAGCGTTTCGAGTACCAAATCACAAAAATACTTATAAAATTGACCTTGAATGTGTTTCAGCTCTTGCTCGGACTTTTCTGGAAAGGAATTTTTGAGGTTTTCATAAACTACCCCAGTTCGATAGCCAATAAGTTTATAAACAAGCAGGTAAAGTACGTCTGAGACGAGGTACATTAACCAAAAGGGCATCCAAGATATGAGGTACACTAGTGGTAAAACAAGATAATAAACGATGGCACTCATTTACGTTTTATGTTGGGTGTTATGTGAAGACTCAAAGGTAGGAAGATTTGATTAATTGGGCTAAGAATTGGGACAGTTTTGAGTAGATTTTGTTGGTTAATTGCATAATATTTTGAATATACGATTGTATATAAAATACTGATTATTAATTATTAAGCTACTTTTGTATCAAGACAAAAGTAGCCAAAAAATCAAGACTGTCTGAAATTTTCGAAAAAATGACATACTTTATTAAAACCCAGAATTGTCATTAGAATTCCTACTGCAGAACAAATATACTTCAAAATCAATGATTTACCATAAAAAATTGGCTCGTCAGCATAACCAAGGCTATGCCTCCTCCCCAAAATAGTTGATTTTATTGTCTATTTGCCCTTCGTGACGAAATTCTAATAACAAATCTGAGTTAAAACAAAAAATGCGAGTAAGGCTTATAATATAGTAAGTTAAGCCTTTTTGTTTAAATCTTATTAAAATAAAGATTTAAAAAATAAAGTCTGATTTTTGAACGAAAATTTCAGAAGGTCAAATTATTTTGAGCTTGGCCTCTTGAATAATTAATCTAAATTTCAACATATTCTGCAAAATACATTGAAAAATTATTAAAACACCACAAAAACCATCCTTGGATACCAAAAAATATAAGCCCTTGAACCGAATTATTCCCTCAAAAAATTCAGAATTCATGACAAAGTTGCTAACTTTCTGCTTGAATACATTCCATTAAGTCAAATTTAGCAGTATGAGTGCCGAAAAAATCATCTTTTCAATGTCCGGGGTTAATAAGATTTACCCGCCCAGCAAAAAAGTGTTGAATAATATTTATTTGTCCTTTTTTTATGGGGCTAAGATAGGTGTCTTAGGTTTAAATGGTTCGGGGAAGTCTTCTTTGCTTCATATCATCGCCGGTAATGATAAAGATTTTGAAGGTGAGGTGGTTTTCTCACCCGGGTATACGGTTGGTATATTAGAGCAGGAGCCGGAGCTTGACCCGAACAAAACAGTGAAAGAAGTGGTGCAAGAAGGAGCAGGTGAGGTAACAGAGCTACTGAAGGAATTTGACCAAATCAATGCGCGTTTTGGCGATCAAGATGTGCTGGATGACCCAGATAAAATGAATGATTTGATTGAAAAACAAGCGAAGGTACAAGAGCAATTAGATCAAAAAAATGCCTGGGAGCTTGATACCAAGCTTGAGATTGCCATGGATGCGCTGCGTACACCACCACCAGATGCAAAGATTGAATTTTTATCTGGAGGAGAGAAGCGACGTGTGGCGCTTTGTCGTCTGCTCATTCAGGAACCAGATGTATTATTGCTCGATGAACCTACCAACCACCTTGATGCAGAGTCGGTGCATTGGCTAGAGCAACACTTGCAGCAATATAAAGGTACCGTCATCGCTGTAACCCACGACCGGTATTTCTTGGATAATGTGGCAGGCTGGATTCTCGAACTTGATCGAGGTGAGGGCATACCTTGGAAAGGAAACTATAGCTCTTGGCTCGACCAAAAGCAAAAAAGATTGGCTCAAGAGGAAAAATCGGCTTCAAAACGCCAAAAAACATTGCAACGCGAGCTGGAGTGGATCAATATGGCGCCAAAAGCACGACATGCCAAAGGTAAAGCAAGGCTTAATGCTTATGAGCAGTTAGTAGGGCAGGAGGCGAAGGAAAAAGAAGCGCAGTTGGAGATATTTATTCCGCCAGGGCAACGGTTAGGAAGTAAAGTAATTGAGGCAAGCAAGATTGAAAAGGCCTTTGGCGATAAATTGTTATTTGAAAATTTAAGTTTTAGCCTTCCGCAAGGGGGCATAGTAGGTGTGATCGGGCCAAATGGTGCTGGAAAAACCACACTTTTTAAGCTAATAACTGGTGCTGAGAAACCTGATGAGGGTCATTTTGAAGTGGGCTCCACCGTTGATATCGCCTATGTTGATCAAGAACACGCGAATATTGATCCGGAACAGACGGTATGGCAGACCATATCAGAAGGTAACGAGTGGCTGGAGATGGGAGGTAAGCGGGTGAACTCAAGGGCTTATGTTAGTAAATTTAACTTTAGTGGCTCAGACCAAGAGAAAAAAATGAAGGTGCTCTCCGGAGGAGAGCGGAATAGAGTGCATTTAGCACTTACGCTGAAGCAAGGAGCGAATTTATTGCTACTGGATGAACCTACCAATGACTTGGACGTAAATACTTTACGGGCCTTAGAGGAGGCGTTAGAATACTTTGGAGGTTGTGCCGTAATCATCTCGCACGATCGCTGGTTCCTAGACCGAATTGCCACGCATATTTTGGCTTTTGAGGGTAACTCTAGTGTGTATTGGTTTGAGGGTAATTATACCGAATATGAAGAAAACCGCAAGAAAAGACTCGGCGATGAGGGTCCGAAAAGGATAAAATACAAGAAATTGGTGTAATTTTGAATGTAATTAGCTGAACTCATGTATTTTTTTGATTTCCAATAAAATTCAATACATTATTTTGATGTAGGCTGTCACATTTAGTTCAATTATTATTGTAAATTTTATTTTTGTATAATTTAGCTTGTCCCAATTATTAATGAATCACTTTTTATATTGCTTCATCATACTTATATTTTTTTAAATTTTCTTATAATTTTTTGAAATAATGGTATAATTTATTCTAATTATTTTGTTATAATAAATTACAAATTAAAAATTTAATATTTTATTATTCGATTTTGCTTTATTCATTTAACTCATATGAATATTTTAATGAGCTTTTGTCGTTCATTTTTAGAATAAAAATCGAATATTCTTACCATTTTTGAATCATATTAATCTTCTTTTCTTTAAATAATTCAAATAAATATTGTTATATGTTGATTGTAAGTTGCTTACCAGATATGCAATACATGCCCTTTGGCTAATAATTATAGTAAGTTTATAATTTATTAATTGTAAAAATACATTCAAATTATTTAATAATCAATTACTTATAAAGTAAATATTAATTATAAAATAAATTAAAGTAAATAAATATTAATAAAAATAAGAATAGTGAAATAAATTTTGATATTAATTATATTTTAATTACTCTTGCTCTGCCAAATTTTTAATTAAGATATTTCATTTACCTGGAATATTATTTTTTAACTTTTAACATAATCAAAATGAATGCACTATACTTATATGCCTTAGCATTGCTATTGGCATTTTCAGGCTATGCACAATCCGTTGTGAAAAGCCACACCAAACAAGATGGTTCCCCAACATTTTTACGATTTAATGAGACGCAAAAGCTATACAACGCTGCAGATCAATTACAGGCCCTTAGGGACAATTTACCTGTTCAAAAAGGGGACGAATTCTTATTTCAAAAGGAAGAAAAAGATGAAATAGGCTTTACTCATGCTACTTATGCTCAATATTATCAAGGCGTTGAGGTTCGGTACTCGGCCTATCGTGTACATATGAAAGGTGGTCAAATTGTGACCATGAGTGGTAAGTTTAGCTCAACAGAGGGCATAGGTGATGTAGATCCCATGATTGCTGCCTCTGATGCAGAGAGTACGGCTAAAGCAGCAATTCCTTCTGAAAACTATTACCCAGAAATGGATGATACGAAGCTTGTGATTTTGCCAGCAGATATTACGGGCACTAAGTTTGCAGTTCTAGCATACGAAGTGGATGTTTATTCCATGAGTCCATTAAATCGCCAGCATGTGTATGTGGATGCAAAGTCTGGCAAGATTGTGAAAATGATTAACCGAATACATAATGCTGAAGATGCTCAAGCTGCAACAAGGTTTAGCGGGCAACGCACCATGCAAACAACTTTTAATGGGCAGGCTAATGGGTATATGTTGGACGATGATTCTAGAGGTAATGGTATTGAAACTGTAATTGATGGTGGACCCAATTTACTTGACTTAGATAATAATTGGACAGCACAAGAATATGACAATTCGGAGAAAGATAATGGTGTAATTGATGCACATTGGGGGGCACAAAAAACCTACGACTATTTCTTTGAAAAATTTAATAGAAATAGTATTGATAATAATGGATTAAAACTTAAGCAAAATGCTCATGTTGGTCAAAATTATGTGAATGCATATTGGGATGGCGCCCAAATGTATTATGGAGATGGAGATAATCAAATTAGTGATATTCTAACAAGTTTGGATGTTGTTGCGCATGAGATAGGTCACGGCTTTTGTCAATATGCTGTAGCAGGGGGGATGTTAATTTACCAAAAAGAGCCAGGAGCATTAAATGAATCATTGAGTGATATTTGGGCGGCTTGTATTGAAGACTATTTTGCACCTGAAAAAGATATTTGGATAATGGGTGAAGATATGTGGATTGGGGAGGAGTTTCCTTACATTAGGTCTATGAGTAACCCGAAGCTTGCAGAATTTCCGCCACAACCTGATACTTATAACGGAGAATATTATGTCTCAACCAATGGATGTTTTCCTGCTGATCAAAATGATTGGTGTGGCGTCCATACTAATAGCGGAGTTGTCAATTACTGGTTTTACCTCATTTCTGAAGGGGGAGAAGGGATTAATGATAAAGATATTGGATATAATGTAAATGGTTTTGGAATTGATAAGGCGGCAGCGATTGTTTACAGAACTGAAACACAATATTTAAATTCTACCTCTGATTTTACAGAAATGATGAATTTTTCACTACAATCTGCCGAAGAATTATATGGCGTTAATTCTCCTGAAGTCCAGGCAGTCGATGATGCCTGGATAGCAGTTGGATTGAAAGACCCTGTTGTTCCAAACTATTGTGCGGCAAATGGTCAAAATGCCAATTTGAATGAGGCAGTTTGGATTTCACGCGTTGCATTAGGTGGTGGAGATAATACCCCAGATAATCTGAGAAGTTTGACGCAATATAATGGAGGTTATGGAGATTTTACCGATGTTGAAGAATATACCATGAAGGTGCAAAGAGGTGGTGGTTATGAATTGCAGATTACACCTGGAGCTGAGCTGAATTGGCAAAATTGGTATTTCAAAGCTTGGGTTGATTTTAACCAAGATGGTAGTTTTGATGATGCTAACGAACAGGTTTATGCCACAGCTAACCCTGAGGGAGAGGTTGAAGGGTTTGGAATGGTAAATATTCCTAATAATGCACCTTATGGAAGCACAAGGATGCGTATTGCTGTGGGTAAAGGAAGTGCGCCAAATGAATGTGGGCAAATGTCATTTGGTGAAGTGGAAGACTATACTTTAGTCATTACAGAAGATGGGTTTGGTGTGCCACCAGATCAAAATTTATGGAACCCTATTGTTTACCCTAACCCTGGTACATATTTTAACGTAGCAAATTATGGGGAATATGCCGTAGGGAAAGTATACAATAGAAGTGGCTTAGTGCAGGTAGTTGAATTAAATGATATGAATTCAAATATAAATTTAGAAGGATATCCTAATGGATTGTATTATTTGGATCTTGTAGTGGATGGGGAACGATTTTCATATAAGTTAGTGGTCGAATAAAAGCAACATGTTCAAAAATTAAATCCTGGTATTTTTTACCAGGATTTTTTTATTTTAGCCCAAAAAAAGATGAATATCCATATCATAAATGGTCCAAACCTTAATTTATTAGGCAAAAGAGAGCCTGAAATTTACGGAAATGTCACTTTTGAGGCATATTTTGATCAGCTTAGAGAGACCTTTGCACAAAAAGTTAACTTGCATTATTTTCA
>JAUIFR010000233.1 GCA_030430325.1 Bacteroidia bacterium
TCGAATATTACCCGGAAAGGGGTACCTTTTTAATGCTTCTTTGGCCTGGTCATCTAACACTAAGGGACTCATTTTATAATTTTCCGCAAAATCCGCGGCGAATTTCCTAAATAATAAAATGACATCCTCACCACGTTCACGCAGTGGAGGTACATAAATGGGAACTGTGCTGAGCCTGTAATAAAGATCTTCTCTAAATTTACCATTTTTAACAGCATCAAGCAATTGTACGTTGGTAGCTGCGACAACTCGCACTTCCGTTTTTTGAACTTTCGATGAACCCACTTTGATAAATTCACCATTTTCAAGTACACGTAGTAACCGTGCCTGTGTACCCAGTGGCATTTCCCCAATTTCATCTAAAAAAATGGTTCCCCCATTGGTCACTTCAAAATATCCTTTACGGGTATCATGCGCACCTGTAAAGGATCCCTTTTCATGTCCAAAAAGCTCTGAATCGATTGTGCCTTCGGGAATGGCCCCACAATTTATGGCAATAAATGAACCATGTTTGCGCTTACTGAGCTGGTGGATAATTTTCGAGAATGATTCTTTTCCACTACCACTTTCACCATGAATGAGCACCGTCATATTTGTTGGAGCTACTTGTGCTGCTACACGTATGGCATTATTGAGTAATGGGGAGTGCCCAATGATCCCAAATCGTTGCTTTATGCTTTGTATATCGATACTCAAAAACTAATTCTTTTTATTTACTCGCTTTTTTGAAGGAGAGCGCAGCTGAATTAATGCAGTATCGTTTGCCAGTAGGCTTAGGTCCATCCTCAAAGACATGCCCCAAGTGCCCATTACAATTACCGCAATAAACCTCTATGCGACTCATTCCAAAGCTATTATCTTTTTTTGTTTTGACCGTTGACTGCTCCGTTAGATCAAAAAAACTTGGCCAACCAGAACCTGAATCATATTTATGAGCAGAGCTAAATAATGGTGCCTTGCAACCACCGCAATGGTAAGTGCCGTTTTCTTTGTGCACATTAAACTTACCCGTAAAAGCATGCTCCGTACCCTTCTCGCGAAGTACATGATAGGCCTCCGGGCTCAGTTCTTCTTTCCACTCTTTGTCGCTTTTCATTGACATATTTGATTCTTGTTGGCGGTTACTTTGGCAGTAAACCAGTGTCATCACAAAGCTAATTAAAAAGAAAAGAAGCAAAAACTTTTTCATCATACTTTTACATATTTAAACGTAAACGGAGGTGCAAAGGTTTCAAGAAACCACATAAATCTTTAGTATGAACCTATTATGATTTAATTTACTTTCGAAGGAATTTCCACTTAGTGAGAATGATTATTGGAATGATACCCAAAAAGCCCCATAACAAATACTTAAACCATATGCTCCACGGACTTACTAATGTTGTAGAGCTTCCTACTTGGATAATGGTTGTCCAAATTATCATGTTCACTCAAAATGTAAGTATCTTTATTTTTTCTGCAATATGGACTGTGCTCTTTGAGTTGGAAGGGAAGAATTAATAAAATTTTGAATGTATTCTGCTAATTATATTCAATATTAAACAAAATTAGCAGAATATGTTCAATATTAAAAGTATTATAAATCTGCTTTTTGAATAATTTTAATTACAACCTTATGCAGGTCTCCATCCTTATCTTGCAAGTCAATTTTTAGTAAGGGATTATCTTCGTGAATATTATTTTCAATCTTAATAATTTTATTGTAGGATAGTTTTTTCTCAATCTCACCATGTAAATCTTTTATGGCACTTGCAAGTTCTACCTCTAATTGACTTGGATTATAAACTTCTGTTTTCATATGCTAATAATTTTGTATAATGTCCAACAATATACCATATTTTGAAATGCAAAAAAAAATTTAGAAAATTAAAATCCTACTATAACTTAGTTACGTAAGGGTTTACCTTTTTGTAAAATAGACTGCATGCGTTCTAGTGTTTTACGTTCACCCGTAAGCGACACAAATGCTTCCCGTTCCAAATCCAGTAAATACTGCTCACTTACCTTGGTTGGGTAAGAGAGGTCACCCCCACAAATGACATGGGCAATTTTTTCTGCAATTTTAGCATCATGTTCACTTGCAAAACGTCCGGTTTGCAAACCATAAATACCTGCCATAAAATTGGCAATACCACTCTTTCCTTGCACTTTAACATCGTTTCGTGGGATAGGTTGAGTGTACCCAGCAGCAATCATATTTAAGGCTGCACGTTTTGCATCCGTAATTTGACGGTTTTTGTTTAGCGATATCCCGTCAGATGATCTTAAATAATACATGCCTTTAGCTTCTTGTGCTGAAGTAGCTACTTTGGCAGTTGCCACATTCATAAAGATATTTTGTAGTCGATTCAGCTCAATATCACCACTTTCACTGGCGTCCGAAAGTTTCAAGGCAAGTTCTTTGGTACCGCATCCTGCTGGGATGACACCTGCACCTACTTCTACGAGGCCAATATAGGTTTCGCAATGGGCTTGAGCGGCATCAGCATGCATGGTCATCTCACATGCTCCACCAAGGGTCATATTATGAGGTGCTACAATTACCGGAATACTGGAGTAACGAACACGCATGATAGTATTTTGGAACTGCCTTACCAGCAGTTCAACTTCTTCAAATTCTTGTTCAATAGCGTATGAAAACAAGATGGCCAAGTTTGCTCCAGCAGAAAAATTGGCTCCTTCATTGGCAATTACGAGCCCATCAAAACGTTCTTCAGCAATATCAATGGCTTTATTAACTCCTTGCATAACTTCGGCACCAAGTGTATTCATTTTGGAGTGAAACTCAAGGTTCAGAATGCCATCTCCAATGTCAGTTAGGGTAGCACCGTCATTTTGCCAAACAATAGCATCAGAATAATTTTCAAGTATAATAAAGGAATCAGTGCCTGGAATGGGGCTATAATCTTTATTTTCAATATTATAATAATATTTTTGTCCATTTTTCGATGTAAAGAAGGTTTCTTTACCTGCAGCAAGCATTTCATTCACCCATGTGTTGGCCTTAAAACCATTTTCTTCCATGGCTTTTACTGTATTGGCGACACCCAGGCTTTGCCAGGTCGCAAAAGGGCCAAGGTCCCAGCCAAATCCGGCACAAAGTGCATCATCAATCTTATAAAGATCGTCCGAAATCTCAGGAATACGATTACTTACATATTCAAATAAAGCAAAGAAAACATCTCTATAAAACGCACCGGCTTCATCTTTACCTTTAAGCAAGACAGGGAAACGCTCTTTTAGGTTATCTATAGGCATGGTTGCTTCTAATGTGGCAAAGCGTACTTTTTCTTTAGGTTTATATTCAAAACTATTGATATCAAGGGTTAAAATCTCACTTTTACCTTGATCATTTTTTATTTTTTTATAAAAACCTTGCCCCGTTTTTTGACCAAGCCACTTATTTTCTTCTAGTTTTTTAACAAATTCAGGCACTTTGAACAAATCTTTGGCTTCATCATTCGGTAGGCCTTCATATAAATTATTGGCTACTTTAATCAGTGTATCTAGGCCAACCACATCCGAAGTCCTAAAGGTAGCCGATTTTGGCCGACCAATAACCGGACCAGTCAATTTATCCACTTGATCAACGTTTAAATTCATTTTTAGCATGGCATCAGCCACTTTCATAATGGAGAACACCCCAATTCTGTTCGCAATAAAGGCAGGTGTATCTTTACAAAGTACGGTAGTTTTACCTAAGAATAAATCGCCATAGTGCATAAAGAAATCAATAACCTCAGGGGATGTTTTAGGCGTTGGTATGATTTCCAATAACTTAAGGTAACGTGGAGGGTTAAAAAAGTGGGTACCACAAAAATATTTTTGAAAATCTTCGGAGCGTCCTTCGAGCATCATATGTATAGGGATACCTGAAGTATTACTTGTAATAAATGTCCCAGGTTTACGGTATTTTTCGACTTCAGCAAATAATTGTTTTTTAATCGTTAGGTTTTCAATAACAACTTCAATGATCCAATCATATTCAGCTATTTCAGCTAAGTTATCATTAAAATTACCTGTTTGGATACGACTTGCAAACTTTTTATCAAATAAGGGGGCAGGTTTGAGCTTAATGGCCTGCTCAAAGGCACGATTTACAATCCTATTTTTGACCATTGGATGATCAAGAGAAAGCCCTTTTTTCGATTCTTCTTCGGTTAATTCCTTGGGGGTTATATCCAATAAAAGTACCTGAACACCAATATTGGCGAAATGACAGGCAATTTGTGAGCCCATGACACCTGAACCAAGAACAGCTACTTTTTTAATTGATCTTTTCATATAATCCTATGCTTTGATATTGTATGCAAAAAATGTTGTTATTTTCTGGCCCAAAGATAATAAAATAATTAAGAGCACAGCAAGGTGAAAAGATTTTATATTATTAAATCAGTACATGATTTTATTGTGCCTTGATAATACAATGATTAAGTTAAATAATTGAATATATTTAGCATAATATGTTCAAAAAAGTTATTTTTATAGGTAATTAACGTCAATCCATCCATTTTTTGGGATAAAATCCTTAATTTTGTTCATAAATAATCAGGTGTAATTCATGGCAAATTTAATTGGAGATATTGATATAATAGAAAATGCTAATGCTCAACCATGTGGTATGAGGGTAAGTGAAGTAAGTAATACTGGTAAAACACGTAAACTTTATATTGAAAGCTATGGTTGTCAGATGAACTTTTCGGATAGCGAGATTGTAGCTTCTGTCATGTTTGATGCTGGCTTTGACACTACTGACCAGATCGATCAGGCAGACTTAATTTTCTTAAATACATGCTCCATCAGGGAAAAGGCCGAGCAAACCATTCGTAATCGACTGGTGCATCTTAATAGCCTCAAGAAAAATAACCCAGGATTGACCATCGGTATACTTGGATGTATGGCCGAACGCCTTAAAACAAAGCTGCTGGAAGAAGAAAAAATGGTAGATTTAGTGGCAGGCCCTGATGCTTACCGTGATTTACCAAAATTAATTGGGCAGGTTGATGAAGGTTCAAAAGCAGTAAATACTTTTTTATCGAGAGAAGAAACTTACGCTGAAATAAGTCCGATTCGCTTGAATTCCAACGGTATTACGGCGTTTATTTCCATAATGCGGGGTTGTGATAATATGTGTTCGTTTTGTGTGGTGCCCTTTACACGTGGACGAGAGCGAAGCCGTGACCCTCAATCAATCGTAAATGAGGCCAGGCAACTTGTGGAGCAGGGATATAAAGAAGTAACACTTTTAGGGCAAAATGTAGATTCTTATAAATGGAAAACGGAAGATCAAACGGTGAACTTTGCGGGGCTTTTAGCGCTTGTTGCCAAAGTAAGTCCTGAGCTTCGAGTACGTTTTTCTACTTCACATCCAAAGGATATCACAGATGAAGTACTTTATACGATGCGTGATTACGAAAATATTTGTAAGTATATTCATTTGCCCATTCAAAGTGGTAATTCGCGTGTATTGAAGCTTATGAACCGTACCTATGATAGACCCTGGTACTTGGAACGTGTCGCTGCCATTCGTCGCATATTAGGGGAGGAGTGTGGCATTTCCTCTGATATGATTGCTGGATTTTGTAGTGAAACAGAAGAGGAGCATCAAGATACGCTATCATTAATGGATATAGTGCAATACGATTTTTCTTATATGTTTTTCTATTCGGAGCGACCAGGCACCTTAGCAGCTCGAAAGTATGAGGATGACATACCTTTGGAGGTAAAGAAAAAGCGTTTGCAGCAAATCATCGAGAAGCAACAGGGGCACAGTAGGCTTCGAAACGAGCAATGTTTAGGCAAAACATATAAAGTGCTAGTCGAAGGCATATCTAAGCGATCTGCTGATCACATGCAGGGAAGGAACTCTGCGAATAAAGTGATTGTTTTTCCTAAACAAAATGCTCAAAAAGGTCAGTATGTGCATGTAAAGGTCAATGATTGCTCAGCTGCGACATTATTTGGTGAGTTGG
>JAUIFR010000234.1 GCA_030430325.1 Bacteroidia bacterium
TGCGACACCAGGCACATGACAACCCGAAATGGTACAACTTGACTCAATAATAGGTTTTATCACATTAGAAAAACTAATTCCCTCTTCATTTTCTTTTTCCTCCTCTTTTTCTTCTTCCCCTACTTCCACTGACTCAGAATACTCACAATCATCTGATTGTATTTTTATAGTATAAGTACCTGGACCTAAACCACTAAACGTGTTCGAATTCTGGAAATCTCCATTATCAATTGCATAATCAAATGAACTAGCTCCAGTTGCATTTACGGTGATTACTCCATCAGTAGCACCATTACTAGCATCTGTTACCGCTGCAGTAAAACTTATATTACAAGTTGGTGTGGGGGTGCTGGTAGATCCACATCCAAATAAAATAAGTAAGCAACTTATCAGAACACCAAATAAAATTTCATTTTTTCGAAACATAGTTCCTTTTTAATTAAATAACAATCTCATATAAAAGTACATTCCTTCATTTATTAGTAGTTAAAATTCATTTGCTAGTTTACAACTTTTTACCACAAATTCATAATAACTCGGAATCAATAAAAATTCCATTTAAATAATGTAACTTTTATCAACAATTGGTAAACAAATATTAATACTTTATTTAACTTTAATTTTAGAATAAGCTAAATCTGTGCCAAAACTTTACTTTCATATTAAACCGATCGATAAAACGTAGCATCGGCATATTAATTTATTTTGCTGATAGCTATATTTCTTAGTTTTGACATTCATTTCAAAAATTATGTATTGCTCAATTTTATGCAAAATCAAGATGTAACATTTAACATCATATTGTCAGGTATTACACTTATCTTTCTATTTAATTTATAATTTTAGCGAATGGTGGAAGATATGATGCAATCAATTACAACACAAGACCAAATTAATATTCTTCTGGTTGATGACAAAGAAAGTAATTTAATTAGCCTAGAAGCATTATTATATGATAATAACTTAAATTTCTTAAATGCGCGTTCAGGTGAAGAAGCCCTTCGAATTGCCTTAAATGAAGACCTAGCACTTATTCTGCTTGATGTTCAAATGCCGAACATGGACGGCTTTGAAGTCGCTAGCTATCTAAAATCAATACCAAAGACTAAATACACGCCCATTATATTTGTGACAGCAATCAGTAATACTCACGCCGATATGATTCAAGGATATAGCGAAGGCGGTATTGACTATCTATTTAAGCCACTAAACCCTGAATTGACAAGGGCAAAAGTCCATTCGTTTATCCAAATATATTTACAACAACGGGAGCTCAAACAAAAAAATATCACGTTAGAAAGTTTTGGCCAATTTGTAAATAACTCTGCTGATATCATGCTGTCCATCGCTGGCAAACACTTTATTGTTGAGCAAGCTAACCCCGCATGCCTTGAGCATTTTGAAAAAAATGGCGCACCATTTGTTGGCACTAGTGTATTAGAGTATTTAAATAAAGCTGAACGTTTATCATTTAAGCAAGCTTTACTCACCAATGAAAATGAGAAATCCTTTCGATTAGAAAACTTTATTCAGACAAATTTTGGTAAAAAATGGATCAACTGGACCATCAGCCATAAAAATAAAAAGTGGTATTTGAACGGAAAAGATATAACTCAAACTAAAGAAGCTGCTTTGCTTCTGAAGAAGAATTCTCAAAAATTAAAAGAGTCAAATAAACAGTTAGAACAGTTTGCCTATATAGCATCGCATGATTTTCAAGGACCCATTGCTAATCTTCGTAAGCTCATGGAAATGATAGATGTAGAGTCAATTGAACAGACGCGCACACAAAAAATATTAGAAAAAATGCAGATTTCAATTGATAGTTTAGATCATACGCTTAAAGGGTTAATGGAAGTTATCTCTGTAAGGAGATTATCAACAAAGAATACGAATCCTATTAACATTCAACAAGTGTTTGAGGAAGTATGCGCTAGCATTCAAGAACATATTGATCATGCCAATGCTGCAATTACGCTTGACCTAAAAGAGGTTGAACAAATTAATTACCCTCAAGTACATTTAAAAAGCATTTTACTAAACTTAATCAGCAATTCGATCAAATATAGGGATGTAAAACGTGCCTTAAAAATTAATATCAGAACATTCCTATCTAATGGTATTCCTTGCCTAAGTATTTCAGACAATGGGTTAGGAATTGATCTCCAAAAATATAAAAAAGAAATCTTTGGCTTGTTTAAACGGTTTCATACACACATTCAAGGCAATGGGGTTGGTCTTTACAATGTAAAATCAATTATTGAATCGCACGGAGGGAGTATTCATGTAACAAGCGAAGTAGGTAAAGGCACGACCTTTCATATTCAATTTCATTCATAATAATATTTTAGTTATGGCTAAAACAAAAAAAGAAAAAAAAATATTTGTACTCGATACTTCCGTAATTTTATTTGCTCATAATGCCATCACAAGCTTTGCTGAGCATGATGTTGCCATTCCTATCACAGTGCTTGAAGAATTAGATAACTTCAAAAAGGGCAATGACACAAAAAACTTTGAGGCTCGTGAATTTATTCGTCAACTTGATGAATTGTCTGCAAATCATACTTTGAATGACTGGATCCCATTAAATGGTAAAGAAAAAGGCAAGTTTAAGGTACTTATGGAAACACAAGTGCTGCTGGAGGAAATCAGCAAGTCGTTTTTAGATCTAAAAGCAGATCATAAAATATTAAATGCTGCCTTGTGCCTTAAAAAACAAGAGCCAACCAAAAAAGTTGTGCTTATTACCAAAGATATCAACTTACGGCTCAAGGCAAAGTCCTTTGATCTGGATGCCCAAGACTATGAGACTGGTAAAATTAAAAATATCAACACCTTACAAACAGGAAAAAATAGCCTAGAAAACGTTGACAGTGCTGTTATTAATAAATTATACGATGAAGGCGAGTGCTCAGCGGAGGAAATTTTAGAAGATCAACTACCCCAACACAACGGATATTATATATTAAAAAGTAATAGAAATTCAGCCCTTGCCTATTTTAATCCTACCATTAACATGTTTCAACGGGTAGACAAACGATCTGCATATGGAATTACACCTAGAAATGCCGAGCAAACTTTTGCATTGCATGCTATCATGCAGCCTGAAATCAAGCTAATTACGATTCAGGGTGTCGCCGGAACAGGCAAAACATTACTAGCACTGGCCGGGGCCTTAGAAAAACGACGTGAATTTAAACAAATATACTTAGCAAGACCTATTGTGCCATTAAGCAATAAAGATATTGGCTATTTGCCAGGAGATATCCAGTCCAAAATTAACCCTTATATGGATCCTTTGTGGGATAATCTCAAGTTTATTCAAAATCAATTCGAAGAAACTGATCGTGAACATATAAGACTTACTGAAATGGTTGAAAAGCAAAAACTATTAATTACTCCGTTAGCATATATAAGAGGACGAAGTTTATCAAATATATGCTTTATTGTGGATGAAGCACAGAATTTGACACCTCATGAAATTAAAACCATCATTACGCGAGCCGGAGAAAATACAAAGATCATATTTACAGGTGATATTTACCAAATAGATACACCATACCTAGATACTAAAAGTAATGGTCTCTCTTATTTAATTGATCGAATTAGAGACCATACCCTTTATGCACAAGTTACACTAGAGAAAGGTGAAAGGTCAGAACTTGCAAACTTAGCTAATGATTTGCTGTAAATGCATACTAATTTTGAATAAATTTAGCATATTTTATTCAAAAATATTAATTTTTCACTAAATTATATCCATAGTGGATAGTTAGTACTGCTTTAATTCCTCTTCAGGTTTTGAGTATTTTGCAAATTATTTTATCTTTTTTATATGAATTTTAACTCAAATATTCACAAATTGGATGTATTAAAATTTCTATATTATCTATTTTTAGGTTTTTACAATCATAAATGGCTGTAGGTTAATTTACGCATTATAGCCTTTTAATGTATTAAATTTACGCCTTTATGCAGAATAATGCATAAATATTATTGCAATAAAATGAAATTTAAACTAATTTTAGTCCTACTTTTGATTAACAATCTAGTATTTTAGGCATTTTAGTGCCATTTTATGTGAAAAATCGACCTCATAAACAAGATGCAAGTTTAATATTACAAAAATAATGTTTTTAAATGTAACATAATTTATCTTTACATAAACATTATTAATTGTTATGATAAAAAACACGACCAAATTAGTGCAGTATACCCTAATGGCATGCCTCGTCATATTACAATATCAGGCTTCACAAGCTCAGTGCCCGACTATTGTGGAAGATATCGCTGCCACTTGCCCTATTGGCGCAAGTACTACTGTTACCTTTACCATTCAAGAAAATAGCAATTCATGTTTTCCCAATGCTCAAAACGGTGGAGGAACAAACTTTCAAGATTCTATTATTATTGATTTTGACAATGCTCATTTTGAGTTTGTGTCTAGCACTGAAAGTTTAAACATTACACCTGTTACGGCAGATGTATTAGAAGGTTCAGTTGCTCCGAGCATCAATGTTACAACCTCCGAACTTAAAATCTATAACCTCGGAACTAAAAATGGATCTGCCGGACAAGATGAATCTGATATCATTACCGTTACGGTCGATATTAGAGCGACTGCCACCGCTACTGGGAATATGAAAATCAACGATTCCAAATCTTCCTTTAATTATGGCTCTGCTGGTGATATAAATGTAGTCAGCATTAGCTCTGCTACTCAAACCTATGACTCTACTAAAGTGGCGCAAGCTTCTACCGCTACCATTAACCAATATGACTTTAATGGTGAAATACTGCAAATTGCCCTTTATGCTACTGGTAATTGTACAGCCAAAGATATCAGCCATTTCTATTTTAATTATGGCGGTGAGAGCACTACCGATGTCGATAAAGCTAAAGTTTGGTATACTGGCGCTACTGCAACCCTCGATGTGGGCTCTGCTGATCTCTTTGGTGAAACAACCTCTATTGGAAGTGCCATCACCGTCACGGGTAGTCAAGAATTAGTTACTGGTGTTAATTACTTTTGGCTTACTTTTGATATTAATTCTGGTGCTAACACTGATAATGTAACGGATGCTGCTCTCGATTCCATAGCTTACGATGCCGGTACAACCATCTTATCTGATGTTGGAGGTGATTTTACGGGTGGCGGTGACCCTACAGGCACTAGAGATATCGAAGGCGCTGAGGAATATCGCTCTGTTGGTTCTGGTGATTGGACCGATAATATCTGGGACAATAGCCTCGATGGTAATTTTGATGGTAACCCCGATGGCACTAGCCCTAACGGTAGTGTCGTGGTCGTTATTCAAAATAATAATACCATCACACTCGATGGCAGTGCTACAACCAATGCCTTAGAAATTCAGGATGGAAGCACCCTACAAGGTACTACTGGCTCGAACAGAACTTTAACCATCAACGGTATCTTAAAAACCCTTGGTGCTGGTGTGTTTACTTTTAATAACGGCAAAACTACCATCGCTGGGGGCGGTAGCATACAGCTCAATGGTACCGGGGCCTCTACCAATAGCGCTGAAGTTAATATTGGTGGTGACCTTGAAGTGCTTGATAATACCAGCTTTACCCTATCTGGAAATAATGACTTAAACATTGGTGGTAAATTAATTGTCGATGGTACACTAAATCAAAATGCTACTGAAAACATCATCCTTAATGGTGCTGGTAATGTCAATTTAGGTGGTGTGGGACAAATTAGTACCGGTAATGAACTTCAAATAACAGCTGGTGATAAAACCATCCCTTCAAGTGCTACCCTTACCATTGCTCCTGATCTGCTCATCGATGGTGCTTTTGAAATCACTAATAACGGTACCGTTACACTAGAAGGTAACCTCGACGGATCGAATGTGGCTTCAACTTGGGCCAACGCAGACAATGCAACACTAAATTACGGGGGCGCTACTACCATGTTTGA
>JAUIFR010000235.1 GCA_030430325.1 Bacteroidia bacterium
GCTACTATAACCCTCAACTGTTAGTTGTTTTCTGCTCATCTTTTTTGAGGGAAATATAATACTTTTATTCGTAATTATTTATTAGACTTTATATAAAATTTGCTCTATCGTTAAATCGGTCGTGGTCGCATAGGCTTTAAATCCATCATATCGCTGATCTTGGTTGATTTTATCGCCTATGATGTAATTGATTTGGGCACCGTCAAATCCCGGCTATCTTGATCGATCATCGCACTAGCGGCTACTACGATCACCTGATCGATCGTATACTGGGCCCGCATCTTTTCGAGCGCTTCAATTAAAGTACTTCCCTCATAGGTATTACCCTGATAGAGTTGATAACTGATCGGATTACGATACTTATCCACCAGCAGCCCTAGCACTACTTGTGTCTTGTGGGCCTTCCCATCTTTGGAGTATCCTTTCATTCTTCAATTTTTAAATCGATCAGCGCTAGTAATTTGCTCGCTATACGCTCCAGTTGTTCGGGTGAATAATCCTCTACTTTCCCTAACGAATGAAGTGTTTTATGTTTACTTTTGCCCCCTTGCTTATAGGATTGTATGATCCGTAAATACGTGCCCGATTTCTTTTTCTCTATCCGTAAAAAAGCCATGGGCCAATACTAAAACCAAATTCTTAATAATCCAAATTTTTTCGCACTACTCATTTTTTCCACTTCAACCTCCCAAAACCACTTATTCATCATACCCTGCTATACATTGTTACCAAAAATCAGCCCCAAACTGTCAAACTCAAGAAAATTGATCAAAAAAGCCATCTCGGGATCGAGATGGCTTTTTTCTTGTAAATATTAATACTTTTTAGTCAATCGTTTCAGGTAGTGTATATTTTCTTCCTTCATTAATTTTTTGGAGGTGCCCCATCAATGGCTCAAAATAGGCTACCATAGCTTTAGCATTTAGCTCTTGGCCCGTAGCTTCTTTAAGTAACTCTCTCCAATCTCTTGTACCTCCAACAGATAGTATTCCTTGTAAAAATTGACCCGCATCTTTATTTCCAAAATAGTTCGTGGCATGAGGGTCTTCCTTCAGGATATTTTTAGCAATATGATCATGCAATTGGAACAAAATCGCATACGAAAGGGCATAATCATAATATTGTGCCGCATCGTTATTGATATGTGTTTTGGAAGCTGCATCGCAGTATTCTTCACCACGCTCTGTTGGCGCAACAATACCTTGATACTTCTCTTTCAGCTCCCACCATTTTTTGTTAAACTCATTTTCTGGCAAATTCTCATTATATAAGGCCTGCTCAAAATGCGTCATGACACCAGCTCCCCAAGGGATCACGATCGCAAAATCCAACGCCTCTTTCAACAGCATTTGCATATCGTCTGTTTTCACATCTGGCTCAATCAACCCCAGCTCAGCTAAGAATGGCTTTTGCATAGCGGCTAGCCCCATCAAAGAACCTACTCCTTCATGAAATGCTCTGTTTGCACCTTCTCTCAGTACCATAGGTACATTAGGGTTAGCATACTCTAAATAATAATAAATGTGGCCAAGTTCATGATGCGTAGTAGCATAGTACTCCGCCGTTGGCTTTACGCTCATTAGGCAACGAACATCTTGTTGTAAATCCATATGCCAGGCTGATGCATGGCTATTCTTTTTGTGCTTAGCATCTTTTGGAAGTGGGTACATATCCCCTTTTTCGTAAAATGAGTTTGGCAATGAGTCAAACCCTAAACTTAAGTAAAATCGCTCCGCTTGGCGCACTAAATATTCTGAGCCTTTTTCTTCTAAAATCTTATCCAAATCAATTCCCTGCACATCTACAAGCGATGATGCTTCTTGCCCCCAACGGTTTGGAAACCAGTGCGCCGGAATCATTTCAGGTACTTCTTTCCCATATTTGGCAGCTAATTCATACCGCATAAAAGTATGTAGCTCTCTGTAAAGTGGCCAAATATCCTTGATCAGCTGCTTACACATAGTCATCATTTCTTCCGTAGTCATACCATATTCTGATACTTGGTAAGAGAAATAATCGGTGAATCCTAAGCTTTTTACCGTTTCGTTTCTTAAGCGTTGTAAATTCACTAGGCCCGGCTTTAAGTCTTTGCCAACTTCTTTACTGAGTTCCCAAATTTTTTGACGCTTGGCAATATCTGTCTCTGTCTTTAACCACTCATCAATTTGACCAGTAGAGACCGTCTCCCCATCAAGCACATAATTAAACCCGTAAAGCGTTTTATTTTGTGCATCTTCAGCTTTAATTCGCTCTGATACAAGCTCTTCTGCAGTTTGAGGGAAGTTAGCAGCCTTGTATAGCATCACCTCCAATTGCTTTTGCTGCACGGGGCTTAATTGATCCTTAAGCTTCATATAAGCTTTTATCTTCTCAATTACTTCTTTGCTACCAGTATATGCATATAGCGCTTCTTGAGTTTCTTGCACACGCTTTGAAGTAATTGTGTCTCCCTCCACAATATACGTATTTGAAGCCCACTCAGCCTCACCAGCTGCAGTTACCAGCTCCACATACTTTTGCTCATACTCTTTCAAAAAATTCTCAACTTCTGATATATCAACATTTTGATTATCAGACCCTTTACCCTCTTTATTTTTACAAGAATGCAAAAAAACGATACCAATTAAGGCAAATAATAAGATTGTCTTTTTCATATTTTGCTTTTTTATTTAAAGTCTTTGATTGTCTTGATGATTATATCACTACACTCATGGATTTGATCCTCGCTCATCACCAGTGGCGGTGCGAAGCGAATGATATTTCCATGCGTTGGTTTGGCCAAAAGCCCGTTTTCTTTCAATGCTACACAGATATTCCAGGCTGTTTCGCTTTCTTCGGTATCATTGATCACGATGGCGTTTAATAAGCCCTTTCCGCGCACTAAAATTACTAAATTTGATTCATCACAAAGCTGCTGCATGCGTGATCGGAATATATTACCTAAATGAAAGGCCTTTTCGGATAACTGCTCCTCTTTAAGCACCTCTAATGCGGCCATTGCTATGGCACATGCTAGTGGGTTACCACCGTAAGTCGAGCCATGCTCGCCTGGGCGAATCGTTAACATAATTTCATCCCGAGCTAGTACAGCTGATACAGGTAAAACACCTCCAGAAAGAGCTTTTCCCAATATTAAAATATCTGGTTTGAAGCCTTCATAATCACAAGCTAACATTTTACCCGTTCGGCTTAGCCCTGTCTGAACCTCATCGGCAATAAATAATACATTTTTAGAACGGCAAAGCTCATATGCTTTTTTCAAGTACCCTTCATCAGGTACCACAACACCTGCCTCGCCTTGGATAGGCTCCACCATAAAACCTGCCACGTTTGGATCTTGCAAAGCCTGTTCAAGAGCTGCTAAATCATTATATGGAATGAGCTCATAACCTGGCATAAATGGCCCAAACCCTGTCGTACTCAATGGATCCGTTGATGAAGAAATGGCGGCCAATGTACGACCCCAGAAATTTCCTTCTACAAAAATGATTTTAGCCTGATTCGTAGGTACTTTTTTAACTTCATAGGCCCATTTTCGGCATAATTTGACGGCAGTCTCGCCCCCTTCTACCCCAGTATTCATAGGTAGAACGCGATCATATCCGAAATATTCAGTAATATATTTTTCATACTTACCGAGCACGTCATTATGAAAAGCCCTAGAAGTAAGCGTTAGTTGACTGGCTTGATCCGCGAGAGCTTTTAATATTTTAGGATGACAATGACCCTGATTTACAGCGCTATACGCCGATAAAAAGTCAAAATATTTGTTTCCTTCCACATCCCATACATATACGCCTTCGCCACGTGAAAGCACTACCGGAAGAGGATGATAGTTATGGGCGCCGTATTTGTCTTCGAGCTCAATGGCCTGTTGGCTATTCGTAATTGTGTCTAACATAACTATAATAATTTTAGGTGAGAAAATTGGAGCTTAATCTTAGCTTTGCAACGATTAAACTCCTTCAATTATATTTTTAGGCCAACTGGGCCGTGTTTGCTTTTTTGTGCATATAAGTCATCAGATCGACGAGTCGGTGCGAATAACCCACTTCGTTATCATACCAACCTACAACCTTTATGAGGGTACCATTTACTGAAGTTAGGCCAGCATCAAAAATACATGAATGTGGGTTGCCCACAATATCAGCAGAAACTAAAGGATCTTCAGTATACTCTAATATGCCATCTAAATGATCACCAGCTGCCTTTTTCATTGCATCATTTACTTGATCTACGCTAACTTGCTGCTTAAGCACAACAGTAAGGTCGGTCAACGAACCATCAGGCACTGGTACCCGCATAGCAATACCATCTAGCCTACCCTGCAAGTGTGGTAACACTAAGCCTACGGCTTTCGCAGCTCCAGTAGAAGTAGGTACAATAGAATAAGCTGCTGCGCGCGCTCTTCTCAAATCTTTGTGAGGCGCATCTTGAATATTTTGATCGGCCGTATAAGCGTGTACGGTCGTGATATAACCTTTCTCGATGCCAAAGTTGTCATCCAGCACTTTTGCCATGGGCGCTAAGCAGTTGGTCGTACAAGAGGCATTCGAAATGATCGTCTCATTACCCACAATTTCTTGGTCATTCACACCAAGAACGACAGTAGGTATATCTGTACCTTTTGCAGGAGCCGAAATAACTACACGCTTGGCACCCGCTTTGATATGGCCTCCGGCGCCTTCTGAATTCGTAAATCGCCCTGTTGACTCAAGTACCACATCGATGGATAATTCACCCCAAGGGAGCTTCGAAGGATCCTTTTCAGCGAAACCTTTTATAGCATGACCATTTACAATAATAGCCTCATCATTTACCTGAATTTGACCATTAAATTTACCATGTACCGAATCATATTTTAGTAAGTGGGCCAGTGTATGATTATCTGTTAAATCATTGATTGCGACCACCTCAATTTGATCATTATTCAACATAGCACGAAAGGCTAATCGGCCAATTCTTCCAAAACCATTGATAGCTACCCTTAATTTTGACATCTGCGTACGATTTATTTACAACAATTCATTAAACCGCAAAGCTAATAAATTCCGACTATCTAGCCTAAATTTAGGCAGGATATTCCATGAATGGTTTCTAAGGGATCTTACATGGATTTTGTGAGGTGGTTGGAAATACATTTCCAGCATAATATTTTGATCGATTTTTGCAGAATTTATTCAATATTACTGAAAATCTGATGCCAAGTGTCAAATTTTCATCATTTTTGACATTTGCAACTGAAACATGTCACTGCTTGACACTTTTTGGGGGTAGCTGTCAAAAGTTAGCGATTTTTGACAGTAAAGGGTAGTTTTTAAAGAATAATTCAATGATTTTTGCTAAATTTGTTGAAATACTAAGTTTCTGATAATAAATTAAACAAATCAATATTTAAATATATAGTTTCTTTGCCCACTTTCTTTGAAGTTAAAATACCCACATTACACATTTGTTCTAAGTATTTTTTAGCTGTATTTATACTTTTTAAATTTTTACTTATAAGCATTTTAGGGCTGATATAAGGTTGTTCGAAAATTTTCTCAACGGTCTCTTTTCTGGTATTTGGTAGGTTTTGATTGATCAGGTTTAATGTACTTGTAAAAAGTTTATCAATTTCATTAATTTTATTTATAGTGTAAACAGCAGTCTCTTCAATTGATTTTAGAATGTAAATGATCCACTCTTCCCAAATTTGAAGTGTAGTCACTTTGTTTAATAGTGCATAATATTCATCCTTGTTCTCAATGATATAAGCACTCATATACAAAATTGGAATATCTAGAAGCTTTTTTTGTAGAATTACTAGTAAATTAAGTATTCTTCCTGTTCGCCCATTCCCATCTCTAAAGGGGTGAATTGCCTCAAATTGATAATGAGAAATTGCTAATTTAATTAATGGATCATAAGGGTATTTTTGATCATCATTTAAAAATTCC
>JAUIFR010000236.1 GCA_030430325.1 Bacteroidia bacterium
AGAAGGTAAGGGTTCTATTATGACTAACACTCGAGAACGAAATGAGCGTACGCTGACTTATTTCGGATTAATGTATCGGTATCTAGGTCAGAGCGAAGGGCGTAAAATCATAGAGCAAGTAGTTAAGATGCATAAGCCCCATGCTATTGCTAATGAATTAAATTTATACACACTAGCAACGCTTGCTACCTTGCCAAGTCGGGTCGGAACCATGTTGATTGGTAAAGATATTCTTACAAATAAAGAGTCAACTGCTTCCTATTATTTTTGGAGAGATGTAGGTGAAATTATGGGTATTCGAGATATTCCCAAGACACCAGAATTGATGCAACAGTGGTGTGTAGCTTATGAAGAATCGACTTATAAAAGTACCGAAGCAGGTCGAATTATTGTGGCGAAGCTTGCGGATGACTTTGCGGATAAATGGTTTCCAAAATTTATGAAAAACGTTGGTAAACAAGCATTTTATTGCCTTTTTGATGATCAACTTTTGGCCGTGCACCAGGTCCAAAAACCTTCTAAAGTGATGCAGGGTATTACGCGGTTTGCCATTCGTAGCTTTGTATTTTTAAGTAAGCTTTTTCCAGATCCAGGAGAGCGAAGCCTTGTGGAGACGTTTGGGAAAGGGCATCATCAGTTAGAAATGGCTAAAGGTCATTGAGTCTTAGTTGTATTATTAAAAACCTCTGTTTGTAATAATAAAGCAAGCAACTCTAGATGTAAGGATTAAATATATATTAGAAAAATACAATTTATAAAAATTATAAAGGGTCAGCTTGTAGTTGGACTTTGCTTATTTCAGTTAATTCTATAGGAAAAATAATATTAAAATATTGAAGGTATTTGGCTAAATATATTAAATAAAATTCCTCAGGTTGTATTAAAATTAGTGTAAAAGCAAAAAAAGTACTGTTATTTAGAACTAATTCTAAATTTTTTTAAAATTAATGAATTAGTATAATTTTGATGCAAATATTAGAAAAGTACAAATTATTACTATTAGATTTTGTCAATAAAACACCAAAAAAAGTCGTCGGACAACATTGAATAGTAATAAAGATCATTTTCTAGGGTAACATTTGCACTTTGAATTACATTAATGTATATATTGGTAAAAATAATTAGAATTATGAAAATTTATGGAACAATAATGAGTTTATTTATCTCATTTGCAAGTGCATTTGCTGGTAATATTTATTATGATGGTAGTCGAATAGGTGAAATAGAACCGGATGGTGATGTGTACCTAGATGGTGAGCGAGTAGGTAGGTTTGAATCAGATGGTGATGTTTATAAAGATGGTAATCGAATTGGCGAGATCGAATCTGATGGCGATTTCTACCTTAATGGTTCAAGGGTTGGTCAGATTGAATCCGATGGTGATGTTTATAAGGATGGTAATCGCATTGGGCAAATTGAATCCGATGGAGATGTATATTTTGATGGTAATAGAATAGGTGAAGCTGAGAAAATACCTGCTTCTTGGGTGGCTGGCTTCTTTTTCTTTTATTTTTTAGAAATTGGAGAATAATGCGGGGCAGCGAATGTGCCATCAAACCCAATCAATTATTCTATTCCTTCAAAATAAGGGCAATCTTTTTCTGATCGGCTCGAGCTATTTTCTTATGAAAATTTAGAAACTCTTGGTATTTACCTGCATCAAAGGTTCCTTTTTTCTCGTAAAAATGACGAACATAGCGTATTTTACCATCAGGCTGTGCTTCTATTTTAATGGCATATTCCCCAAACTCAGAGCTTAAATTTAAGGGTTCAAATGCCGCTTCTAACTCATAAGATGGTGGTATTTGAAGTAAAATGGTATCGAGATGTTGGTAGCCGTATTTAATGACAATATCATTTTGGCGTTCTGAGTTCTGCTCAGGGATAAACGTATTTTTATTCAAAATATTTGGGGCAAAGAATAGCCTATTCCCAGCCTTACTCAATAGCTTATTTGCTTTTATGTTAGTTTTTAGTTCAATATTGCCATGTTGCACTACATTCAATTGAAAATCTTCCAATTCAAAGGTAGCCAAGTTGATCGATTGTTTGACTTCCTTTTGTTGATCTTCTTTTGGCATGTGGTATACCTGATACCAATCTCCAGAAAATAAACCATTATATATTTCGTTTTGATGGATTATGGCATTGCCATGCTCATCAATTTGTACGTGTAGATGTCGTTCAATTAAGTTTTGCTTTTCAGGATAGGAGGTTGTGTTGATGATTTTTGGACCATCCGGATGAATCAAAAGTACTTGCCTGTCACCTGTAAACATGCCTAAATAGCCAAAGTAATTGGTTTGACTGGTGCATTCTAAGAAAATGGTGTCTTGTTGAGTGGGTACACATAATATGACATGATTAAAATTACTTATTGGAAACTTCTTATCTATTGTGTTGGGATTTGGCCCGGCTGAAATTAGTGTGTAATAAGAGGGTATATTTACCGCCTCCAACATGGCTTTTGTAAAATAAGACAGGGCCTTACAGTCTCCATATCCCGTGCGCTCTACTACAGCAGGATCAAAAGGTTTAAACCCACCAATGCCTAACTGAATACTTACATACCTAGAGTTTTCTTGTAGGTATTCATAAATTATCCTTATTTTTTCAACTTTACTTTTACCTTGAGTAAGCTGTGTTAATTTTTGCTTCAGTGGCTCTGAAATTGGTTCTAAATCAGTGCTTAAACTGTTAATCCAATCCCCAAACCCCTTCCATGTGGACATGTCCCCTGTATAACCCTCAAAACTAAATTTTGCTGGCGCGGCATCGATACGGGGCATGATGTCCTTCCATGCTCCAGCATAGGGCTCTAACTTCTGGCATTTAATTCCAGTAACACGCCAAGTGATGGAGGTACGATCATCTTGTTTTGTCTCTCTTTTTTCACCATTAAAGTTATGTTCTTTATACCGTGCACCGACATCATTTGGGTAGGTAAGGGTATAGGAAGAGTACTGTGTTGAAACTGATTCGCTCGTATTAAAGAACCAATTTGGAATAAAATATAAAAACTTGAAATTTAAGGTATAAGAATATTCAACCGTATAAGGGTATTCATAATTTTCTGGGAGCATATACCATTTGATTCGGTTGTCCTCATAAAGGCTATAACCACTGATGGCGCTTCGGTCATTTATTTCAGAGGGTTTTACTTTTTTAATGAGTTTGCCATTTTTATCATAAACTTTATACTTTATTTGCTCTAAACGCATTAATTTGTCATAATATTCATAAAAATAACCTTCTTCTTTACCCTTTTCATCAAGTATGGTAACGACCGTTTTGAAGGTATATTTGGCTTGATCAATGTCCAAGATTTCAAAAGCACCATGTTTTAATCGAACTACTGCGTGAGCATCTTGCTGCAATGAATCTGGGATTTTCGCTACCGAATAATAATCCTGCGTTTGTGCAACGGTCCAAGTTGAAATGGATACTATAACTAGAGTAATTAGTATGTTTTTCATTTCTTAAAAATATCGTTTTTAGAACAAATGGTATATTTATAATTGAAGATTACTCTCCACCTTTACGTTTTAGCACGATTTGCTCCCCATCTTTTTCAACAATTTGGGCATAAAACTCTTTCAAAACGGGGTAATCGTTGGCTTGGTAATTCGTTTGACGGATTTTAAATACCTGATTAACAATGAGGCGGTTGCCAACAGCGTTCACACTATAAATTACGGACCCTGCTTTATTTGGTAAGGATAGTTTCAATGGTTCTGGTACTGAAGTAACCTCAAAAGTTTCTGGTATTTCAATTTCAGCAGTATACATCAATGATAAAGGTACTCGAAAGTCGATCGGATACTTTCTTTCATCCAAGTTGAAGGGGTTTTCTGAAAAATCTCCTGCTACAAATGGATTCAAGTATAAAACAGTGGATAAGTCCTGAACATTTCCATCAATTTCGACTTGAATGGCCTCGCTAGCTTGTGTTGGGGAAGTTTGCTCTACGGCATGATCCAATATGGTCCACTGCTCGTGTTCGGTGGCGAAGTCCTACAGGTATTTTTCCTCCCCCATGTCTTCCATGGTTCTACCAAATGCCATGCCTTTATAACCACTGTGCTTAATGGCTAATTCTCCAACGAGCAAATTATCCTCATCTAATTTTAGTTTGGCCTGGAAAATCTTACGATTCAGTTTGCTGGGAGTAAGGTCGACCCATTCTTCAGGCCCCTCGTGTATCACCAATCCACGTCCATTCACACAGTACTTTGGTAAGAACCCGAATTGATGGTCCTCTTCAGAGGCATCAAGCAAGTATTCTTTATCATCTATGGTGAGCCGAGCAATCGTAAAATTAAAGTTTTTATTCATAGGGTAGAAGGGGTTAACTCGCCCATGATTATAAGTCGCAATGCGCACAGGTACCGCATCATATTCAGCTTGCCGAAGCACAGCAATTAACATTCGATTTAGTTCGGTATCTGTTCCCTTTTTGTCTCTAAATGCAGTTTTTAAGTTATTGGATGACTCCTCTGATTTCTTGAAGTTTTTAATATAATCATAAATATGTTTGGCATTAGTCAGTGCATCAGCGGTATCGCTTACAATTTGCTGTAAGGCATCCTTTGCCCAAGGAGCGTTATTAATTTCTTGATTCCAATACTCTGATTTCATTAATTTTTGAGCCAGTTTTCCATAAGAACTTGGCAAATAAGTCTCATATATTCGCCCTGGTACATTGACTGCCCTTAATTCGAAACCAATTTTCGATATATTGTCCGTTTCTGCAGGCGAAAAGGCTTCTTCTTCGTAGGCTGGTACCTTGGTGGCTATATACTGATGATATTGGAGGGAAATTGTTTCATCACCCCAAGTCATGGATTCATTTTCCACCTGGGCCACATCCAGTCCAATAAACCCATCCATTATTTTTTGATAAACGAAATATTCTGGAATTAGCACATGGTATTCACTATGTAGCACCGGAATCGAAGTTTGAAAAAACCAAGTATTAAGGCTGCGTATATTACCATATGCAACAGTGTAACTATATTCTATCACAGAGCCTTCCTTCACATTAGGAAACGTTAACTTAAGGTTAGAATACTCATCATTAACCTTCTCTTTAAACATATTTTCTTTTTTAAGCTCTGTTACTTCAAGTTTACCGTTTACCTTATTATAGGTATAACCTTTGAGCCGTTGTACAGGCCACTTATTTCCAAAAGGAATGGTAACATTGGCTCTATCCAGCTCACTTTTATCCACAAATTTTAGGCGTACCACATGTGTGAATTCAATCATTAATTGTGAGGAAAGACCTGTTTTTCCATAACTGTATATATAATAAGCACCAGCCGCTGAATCATAAGGACAATGCGTATTCTTTATATCATTTATTGTAAGTTTACCTACCCGATTTTTGTCTGGCGCGGCGTCTAAATTCACAAAAAAAATAGAAAGCAAGCATACAATGGAAATGTGTGTTAATTTCATTATTACCTAAGTTTAATAAATAAAGTTACATGTAATTTTTAATATGTGACAAATATATTTAATTGTCATCTGATTATTCAAATATTAAAGTATATTTAAAAATGAATGGGAATTTTTTGACTCAACCTAATTAATAGTGCCAATTTGAAGCAAAATGTTACCCTCAACACCAAATTATTTTTGAATGAAAGCCTACCATGTTAGGTATAAGTGTAATTAATTATTCAATATAATTAGCAAAATATATTCAAAATTTATTTAAATTGAACGTAATTAGCAAAATATATTCATTAAAATAATTTGTCATATGCTATCCGGTTTCAATCATTTTTATAATTTACCTGAGTTCGATTAATAAATTGCGTTAAGAACTCAATAAAAAATAGGGAATAATTATGGTTATATATTAGAAAAAATCATGCCTTTTTGTTATATTAAAGTTTTGAAAATCAACAATATAAACA
>JAUIFR010000008.1 GCA_030430325.1 Bacteroidia bacterium
AACTGGGGAGAGGCTTGTGCTGAATTGCATGCAACGTATGAGTGGCATTGCTACTTATACAAGTAAGCTCGCCAAGATGATCGCACATACGAATGCTAAACTTCTGGATACCCGAAAAACTACGCCTGGTATTCGAGCACTGGAAAAATGGGCTGTAAAAATTGGAGGGGGGCAAAATCATCGCTTCGGGCTATACGATATGGTCATGCTCAAGGACAACCATATTGATTTTGCTGGTGATATTGCTCAGGCCATTCGAGTCACTAACCAGTATCTTGCTGATCAGCAATTAAATATTCCTATTGAAGTGGAAGTTCGGAACCTAGATGAGGTACAACAAGTAATGGAAGCAGGAAATATCCATCGCATATTATTGGATAATATGGGCCCTAAGATGTTGAAAGAGGCCCTAAAAATTATTGATAATAAGTATGAAACGGAGGCGTCTGGAGGGATTAATGAGCAGACCATCGTACAAATTGCCCAGACCGGTGTAGACTTTATTTCAGTTGGGGCTTTGACCCATTCTTATAAAAGCTTAGATTTGAGTTTGAAAGCAAAAATAGATTAATCATGATCGTAAAGACAAAAAAATACCAACTTGCCACCAAAAAATATATTAAAATGGGGCTTGTCAACGCAATAAAAGACCAGTGGTGGGTTATCCTAATTGCTTTAGCCATTGCTGGTGGTACCATTTTTATTCCAACTACTCCTTGGTTTGTGATCGGAGCAGTATTAGCCTATGGGCTCTATGTGTTGTTCTGGTATATTCAGTTTGTGGGTGTAACCCAGCTCGACCAAAACAAAATCATGTTCAATAAGATGAACTACGAGATCAACAGCCAACACATCATGATGAAGCTTAGCTCCAAGCAAGGTATGCCCATAAAATGGGATCAAATTAAAAGTGCCAAAGTAGGCAAGGATAACATCATGTTGATCATCTCCAAAGGTCAGTTTATTTACTTGCCTAACAAGGTTTTTAACACCGAAAACGACCGTAAATTTGTGGAGACGATCCTTAAGCGGAAAGGTTTTTTGAAGCAGCCCGCGAACTAAATTTCAATGTATTTGGCAAAAATTGATCAAAAATGATATTATGTCAAATATAAATGAATGTATTTTGCAAAATACATTCATTTCTACATGATGTCCTAAATTCAAATATTATGTATTAATGGGCAACGATTTACTATCCTTAAATGTTGAAAGTACAATCATCGACTCTAAATTATCAACCACATCAATATCACTTACCACCTCAAGCATCAACTTTTGGTAACTCGGGATATCTTTTGCTACAACTTTCAAAATAAAATCTGCTGATCCTGTTACATGATGGCACTCTACAATCTCATCAATATTGGATATAGCATCAATGAATTTTTTGATGGTATCTTTATTATGACCTCGTAGTGTCACTTCTACAAAAGTGTTGACCCCTACACCTACTTTATTTGGGTCTAATTTAGCATGATAACTATTGATTACCCCCTTTGTTTCGAGCTTTTTAACCCGCTCTAATGTTGGTGCTGGGGAGAGGCCTACTTCCTTTGATAACTGCGCATTCGTGATCTTTCCATTTTGCTGTAGTATCGCTAGAATCTTTTTATCTATTGGGTCTAATTTAATTTTTTTATCCATTTTTGATATTTTAAGCGCAAAGCTAATATCTATTTATTAATTTAGTAAATTCTTGGCCCAAAATTATCTGAATAGTTATACAAAAAATATAACCTATATTTTGAGAATAAATCGCACTAAATTAACCCTTGCAGACATCCTGTTTTTTGTGCTCTCAGCATTGATTTATAGCTATCTATTTTATTTTGTAAATAGAGAAAATCACCTTGCCCTGTTTACTGGGTATACCTTGCTATTTGGCGGCTTATTAGGTTATTGGTACTATCATAAAGAAACATCCAGCTTAACCAAGTTTGTTTTATTAGCTATAATTTTACGCTTTATCCCCATTTTTGCTGTTCCGGCGCTCACGGATGATTTTTATCGCTTTATTTGGGATGGTATACTGTTGTTGGAAGGTAAAAACCCGTACATGTACATACCTTCAGCCTTTGATACCACTACTTTAAGTAAGCTTCAGTTAGAGCTGCTTTCTAATATGAATAGCCCCTCATATCACTCTGTTTACCCTCCTGTATGCCAAGGGTTCTTTGCAATTGCCGCATTTATTGGTAATGGCTCAATAACTATGGCCTTGCTAACGTTACATTTTGAAATTTTAATTGCCGAAATCGGTAGTATTTTACTTATTCGAAAACTCATCAAAATTTATAAAGTAAAACCATCAAACGCCCACTTTTATTATTTCAACCCACTGATTATCATTGAATTAAACGGAAGCATTCATTTTGAGGCGTATATGATTTTTTTCGTGCTTTTAGGTATTTATTTTATTAAAAAAGCTAAAGTAGGGAGTGGCGCGTTATCATTTAGCCTAGGCATTTTAGTTAAATTACTTCCTGCTATGTTTGTACCACTATTTTTTCAGCGATTGAGTAACAACAAAAATGTAAAGTTTATTCTTTACATATCTTTATTAATTATAGTATTTTGCATCCCATTTATCAACAAAGATGCCATTATTGGGCTTTTTAAGGGCCTAGGCCTTTATTTTCAAAAGTTTGAATTTAATGCCAGCCTATACCATGCACTTTTGCAGGTTGGGTATTGGTTTAAAGGATATTATATCACACAATCTGCTAGTGTTATCATGCCAGTGACAGCAATGATCCTCATAGTTGGGTATATAAGTATCGAAAAATCAAAATTAAATAGCACACTAGCCGTTTCTATGATGTGGGTTATGATTATATATATAATTTGCTCTTCCACCGTACACCCTTGGTATATTACCCCGATGGTAGCTTTTGGTATATTCTCAAAAAGTCGAATTTATATTTGGTGGTCCTTTATTGTCTTTTATACTTATATTGGATATGGACCGGAAGGTTACACCGAAAATTACTATGTTAAAGCCATAGAATATATCGTTTTATTTGTATTGATTTATCAAGAATTAAAATATAAAGCGAAATCAATTTTTAACAAATCAAAAAAGCAGTACGCATGAATAGCACCTATTACGATCCAGCAGATCTCAAAAAATTTGGTGAGATTGAAGAGTTTCAGCCTGACCTAGCCAAAAAGTTCTTTGACTATTATGGTGATGTATTTAGTGAAGGGGAACTTACTTCGCGTGAAAAATCATTAATCGCTTTAGCTGTATCTCATGCCATTCAGTGTCCTTATTGCATTGATGCTTACACGAGTGACTCACTCGAAAAGGGTGCAAGTGAAGGCCAAATGATGGAAGCCGTACATGTTTCTGCTGCAATTCGTGGCGGAGCTTCGCTCGTACATGGTGTACAAATGATGAATAAAGTTAAAAAAATAACAATGTAAATGGCTAGTTTAGCAAAGCAACAACATCCACTAGCAAGATCTGAGGCCCAGATTAATTTTCTTGAAAAAGACTGTTTTATTGGACCAAGTTTTAAAGAAAAACTAGCTGAACAAGGCCTATTTCCACTAAAACCTACTGAAATTGAGATCTTTCAGATGAATTTGGGTAAAATGTGCAACCAAACTTGTAGGCATTGCCATGTAGACGCTGGGCCTGACCGTAAGGAAATCATGACACAGGAAACCATGTTGCAATGCTTGGATCAAATTAAAAGTCATGGGCTTAAAGTGGTAGACCTTACAGGTGGTGCTCCTGAAATGAATCCGTACTTTAGATGGTTAGTAGAAGAGTTATCTTCATTAGGAGTGCATATTATAGTGAGATGCAATTTGACTATTATTTTGGCAAACCCCAAGTTTCATGATTTACCCCAATTTTTTAAGACCAATAATATAGAAGTCATTTCATCATTACCACATTTTACAGCTGTCAGGACAAATGCCCAAAGAGGGAGTCAGGTATTTGAGAAATCCATCCAGGCACTAAAACTATTAAATAAAGTTGGTTATGGACGAGAGCCCACATACCTATTAAATTTGGTATATAATCCAAGTGGAGCATTTTTACCTGGAGATCAGCTTGCCCTCGAAAAGGAATTTAAAACACGGTTAAAATCAACATATGATGTTGACTTTAACCAGCTTTTTACTATTACCAACTTACCTATTAGTAGATATTTAGATTATTTACAGCAAAGTGGTAATTATGAGGCTTATATGGAAAATTTAATTGCCACATATAACCCCACTGCAGCGAAAAACGTTATGTGTCGAAATACACTCTCCATCGGTTGGGATGGCTACCTTTATGATTGCGATTTTAACCAAATGCTTGATATGAAGATTGTCACAAATAATTCAGGAACACATATTAGCAATATAGATTTCAAAAGTCTTCAATCACGAAATATTCGAATTGGTCAGCACTGCTTTGGCTGTACAGCTGGTGCTGGCTCAAGTTGTGGCGGTGCTACGACGTAAATAAATCTTCTGTCTAGTAATAATAAACAAATTCTGCACAATTTATTCAAATTCTAAATTTAATTCAATATATTTTGCCAATTTCATGAATTATTTTTAGTTAACTTCTCCACCAATAATGGTAAACCTACAGAGGCTTTTTCTGAAATAAACTCGATATTTCTTGATGGACTTAGTCTTGGTGTACCTGGATCAACTATATAAATCTCAGCCAGCGGTGGCACATACTCTATCAAACCAGCGGCTGGATAAACCTCTAATGATGTTCCTACAACAATAAAAACATCAGCCTGAGAAGACATCTCCATGGCTGGCTCTATCATAGGCACCATCTCCCCAAACCATACAATATGTGGCCTTAGTTGACTGCCACGCTCACAAGTATCACCCCAGTTGAGCTCCCATCCATCAATCTCATAAACTAAATTGGGATCCGCCGTGCTTTGCGATTTGAACAACTCGCCATGTAAGTGGAGTATATTTTGAGAACCGGCCTGCTCATGCAAATTATCAATGTTTTGCGTAATAATTTGCACATCAAAATGTTGTTCCAACTCAACCAGTGCAAGATGACCTGGGTTGGGCTTCACCTCCCTGGCATTCTTTCTTCTTTTATTATAAAAATCAAGCACAAGCTGAGGGTTGCTCCGCCACCCTTCGGGTGACGCAACCTCTCTGATATCATGACCTTCCCATAGTCCCCCACTCCCTCTAAAAGTTGGAATACCGCTTTCTGCACTAATTCCCGCGCCTGACAATACCACTATTTTATTCATAAAAAGTTTCTTATTATTTATTAATAATAGTTCAATGTTTTGGTTAAAAGTACACCCGTAATTGTAATAAAAAAACATGGTTTAAAGTTGACAAAAAATAATTTTATTTATACTAAAAAAATTAAAATGGAAGAAAAAGTAATATTTGAAAACGATTTTATGACCTATTACTTAGGTGAAAATTACATTTTTAGCTTTAATAAGCAATTTTCAAACGATGAACAATACAGGGTTAACTTAACTGAAATGATTAACCAAGTTCAACAACAAAAGGTAACCAATATAATATTTGATGCTAAAAATTTTAAAGGCACAAGCCCTGCCAACCAAAAGTGGGTCATGGAACATTTTGTGCCTGAAGTGGTAAAGGCCGGTGTACGAAAAATTGCATTAATATTTCCTAAAGATGCATTTGGTCAATTTGCCCTTAAGAATTATATCAAATCAGCAGCTAAAGACATGGTAGAGCCTGATATGTTCGAAAACAAAGAGGAAGCCGTAGCTTGGGTTTGTAGTTAATTTTGGTTAGATAAAAAATCATCAACTACCTTATTAAATTGATCTATCAGTTGATCTAAGTTTTTTTCATGTTCGGGTTTCATAAAGCAAGTTCGCAGGCACGTGATTACTTCACTGTCAGCATACTTTGGAAATAAAACCGTGGGAAGTTTCACTAGCGCCAAGTATAGATGCTGTTGCTCAGCATACTTAAAAAATGCTTGTGCCAAAACAGATGCTTCTTGGGCAGACTCTGCTTCGAATGCCCAAACAACAATATCCAAAGATGGTTTGGGCCCAGCGACAAAATGCGGTGCATTTTCAATAAATTGATGCCATCGAATTGCCGTACTAATATTTTTAGATAACATTTTTGAAAAATCACCTCCCCTTACTAATGGGAGCATTTTCATAGTAGCCCAAAGGGCCACTGCAGCCGACCCAGGTCGTGAACATTCAAGGCTAATTTCTCCAAGGTGTAAACTCTCTGAACTAAAATAAGTATAGGGAGAGTCATGCTTATAGTATTTGCCCACACGAGGATCCTTAAACAACACACAACCGCAACCATATGGCTGTAGTCCATGCTTGTGTGGATCAATCACAATAGAATCAACTTGTTGCAGCTGCTGAAATTGCCTATCTATATTAAGTTCAAGATTATCCGCTAACGTAAAATAACCTCCATAGGCACAGTCCGCATGAATGAGAAAACCATATTGCTGCTGAAGTTCTAATATTCCTATTAACGGATCAACACTTCCCAAAGCAGTTGTACCCATTGTTACCACCACTGTGCTTACTTTTTCTTTCTCCAACACGATCTTAAGCCGCTCAACATCCATACAACCAACGTTATTTGAACCAATTGCTTTAAATGGAATCTTGAGCACACCACAGATGCGCCGATGAGTATAATGTGCCTGCTCAGAAGCAACAATTATACCATCCCTGCGCTGGTGGCTTACCCAAAGTGCTTCTAAATTAGCCATAGTTCCCCCACTACACAAATGACCAAGCGGTTGTTCCCAGCCAAACATTACACCAATCTTTTGAATGCATTCCTTCTCCATCGCTGAGCTAGCCCTCCCTCCATCGATCGCATGATTATTTGGGTTGATATATAAACTAAGCATATAGGCCAATCGAGCAATAGGGTGTGGTGGTTTGAGCATTTGCCCGAAATAATTGGGGTGATGGTAGGGGTAATTATTATGCATGGCAGTGGCTGTTTCAAGCATTACTTTTCTTAAGTTTTCAAGATCAATATCTTGACTAAATGCCGGGAGCTTGGCAAAGCCCACATTAAGTTTTGTAAGTGCCTCCTCTAATATACCTAAGTCTGATCCCATCATTTTTTCTTAGTTTTCCCTCGATTTACATTTTTATCATTAAATTTCCAATTCAATTACCACCTAGTATTTGATATGACAATTTGTATTTTTACAAGAAAAAGCTAGGTAATAGTACCGGTTTTTGTTGTATTTTATTAATATTTAATTTGGTAAAATTAAACCAAACATATTGTGTAGATATTGGGAATACGGTTATTAAGGTAGCTATTTTTCAATCAGGTATCCTCATTCAACTTTTCCAATTAAAATCAATTGATGAGTTGATAAGTTGCTCGTGGTGGGGCACTGAGAAAATCATTATTTCAAATGTAAGTGGGAAATCCATTCCACTTGATCGAAACAACAAAAATTTTACGATTTTATCTTATCAGACAGCTCTCCCGATTAAAATTAATTACGATACCCCTCATTCACTAGGAGTTGACCGTATTGCGGCTGCAGTAGGAGCCCACTCTCTGTTTCCAAAAGAAAATTGCCTTATTATTGATATTGGCTCATGCATAACGTATGATTTAGTGGTAAACAGCATGTTTGATGGAGGATTTATTTCACCAGGTATCGACATGAGATTCAATGCCTTACATAATTTCACGGGAAATCTCCCCCAGCTAAGTTTTGATCCTAACCATACTGATTTCACAGGTAAAAATACTAAACAGGCCATGTTGGGGGGAGTCATGCTCGGGGCAGTTCATGAAATGGAGGGAATGATACGGCATTTTTTGACCCAAAACCAACCACTAAGGATAATTTTTTGTGGTGGACATGCCAAATATTTTGAAAGTAAAATAAAAGAACGCATCTTTGTAGTTCCCGAATTAATTATGATTGGCCTAAATAGCATATTAGAGTATAATGAATCAGCGACGTAGTCTGCAATTTAGACTTTTCTTCCTATGTTTAAATGTATTGCTTGGTACAGTGTACGCGCAAAACACCAGCTCTCCGTATACATTTAATGGCCTCGGAGAGGTTTCGAATACCACCTTAATTCAAAATAAGGCCATGGGAGGCTTGTCTATGAGTATGTATAACCCATATCATGGTAATATTACGAACCCAGCTGTAATTGCAAAAGTAAAGTTTAGCTTATTTGAGACAGCACTAGACTTTGAAACAAGACAGTTAAGGTCGAATTCGTCTGACCAGTCCGAGCTCAAGTATAATGGGGGTCTTAATTATTTGACGTTTACCTATCCAGTTATCAATTCCCGTTGGGGGTTAAGTTTTGGCTTAACACCATATAGCAATGTTAATTATAACCTAAACGATACCCAATCATTACCAAACGAAGATATCGTAAATTATATTTATAGTGGAGATGGTGGAATAACTCAAGCTTACCTTTCAAATGGCGTATCGTACAAAAATTTTTCGCTTGGGCTTAAGATTAGTTATTTATTTGGTGTCATTTCAAATACTACATCTATTACGACAGGCACAGGGCCTACGCTATCACAATATATCTCTGAGTTTAGTGAACAAAGAAGATTTGGTGATTTTAGCTTTACTTCAGGCATGCATTACGATGCTAAGTTAGGAGAAAATTATAATGTGAATTTCGGAGCGATTTATGAGTTTGCATCTAATATATCGGGGGCCTCCACTCAAATTTTTAGCCAAAAAAATTATAGTGGAAATAGCATCAATGCCGATACCGTCTTTAGCGAAACAGGAAGTATTGTGTTACCTAGCGGATTCGGTGCTGGTCTCTCCCTCAGTAAAAATATGACTTGGAAAGTTGGAGTAGATTATCGCATTAAAAATTGGTCCTCCTACCGAAACTTTGATGGTTCCAACCAATCTTTTAATGATTTTTGGACTATTCGAGTTGGTGGAGCGATCACACCAGACCCAACTTCGGTAAAAAATTATCTTGAGCGAATTACGTATCGCATTGGTTTTCAGTATGAAAAAACACCATATTTCATAAATTTAACAGCAATTAACAACTTTGGTATCAATTTTGGTATATCATTACCAATAGCTTCTTATTCTAAACTGAATTTTGCGTTTGAATTAGGAAGAAGAGGAACAACAAATGCCGGACTAATCCAGGAGGATTACTTTAGGATCTATTTTGGCGCCTCAATTAATGAATTTTGGTTTAGAAAAAGAAAATTTGATTAATGTAAGACTAAACAAGAAGGATGATGAGTTATAAAGGATTATTAGCAATACTATATTTGTCCATTTCCTATTTTGGGATTGCCCAAGGTACATGGAATTGGCCAGAGGATAAAGCCACAGCAGAAGAAAAAAATGCTATTTATACAGACTATGTTAAGCAAGGTAGCTTCAAAGAAGCCCAAGCGGCACATTATTGGCTACTTACTAATGCTCCCGATCTTAATCCGTCACTATATATTAATGGAGCAAAGCTTTATAAAGGTTTGGCCGACAGCGAAAAGGATCCGGCTCGTAAGATTATTTTACAAGACTCTGCCTTATTAATGTATGACTTGCGCATTAAGTATTTCCAAAAGGAAGCAAAAGTTATTAATCGTAAGGCATATACGGCGTATAAATATTATAAGGGAAGAGAAGATAAACATGAGGAGCTACTTGCTATATTACAAAAAGCATTTAAACTAAATGGTAATAAAGTTTATGATAACAACCTAGTGGCCTATATGGATGCTGTAAGGCGAATCCAACATAAAACAAAAAAATTCAGTCAAGATGAAATTTTTGCTATGTATGATGAGGTATCGGCTATTATAAAATATAAGATTGGTGCCAATAGTCAAAAGGCGGAAAAACTTAAGGGTTATCAGGACACGATCGACAAAATGCTTACCGACATGATTGGTGAAGTTGACTGTGCCTTTATTGACGATAAGTTAGGCCCAAAGCTTGACGCGGATCCAACCGATGTAAATCTAGCCAAAAAAATAGTTCAACTTTCATTAGCTGGAAAATGTTCGGACAGTCCTCTATTTTTACAAGCGGCTAAAATTGTACATAAAGGAGAGCCTACGCATGGCATGGCGAAAGTAATTGCATTAAAGTGTGAAGCTAGTAAGGATTATGACTGTGCCTTAAGTTTCTTTTCGGAGGCCGCTGAGTTAGGTGAAACAAACGTTGAAAAAGCTGAAATGTACATGGAAATTGGTGACTTGTATGCAAAGCGAGGAAATAAGTCAAAAGCACGTGAATATTATCTAAAAACAGCCAATACAGACCCTTCCATGAAGAAGGCCTACAGTCAAATTGGGTATTTGTATTTCAAAAGTTATGATGACTGTAAACAAGGGGTAAGCCGTGTGGATGATCGAGCTGTATTTATTGCTGCTTATGAAATGTTCAAGAGAGGTGGTAATTCTTCTGGGATGAACAATGCCAAGGAGCAGTTTCCGTCAATGGAAGAGATTTTCAGTGAAGGAAAAGAATTAGGACAATCGGTGAAGGTTGGATGCTGGATTGGTGAGACGGTCACTATTCAAAAAAGATAAAAATATTGATTTTGGGAGTGGGTTTAACTCACTCCTTTAATTATTAATCAACCTGTTTGCACCAGGATATGGAAAATAATTATTTAATACTACTATACTACTGCTATAGCCCCATTGAGGATACAGCCAGTTTTCGGAATGAGCACCATCAGCTCTGCCTGGAATTAGATTTGCGGGGACGAATCATCATAGCTCCTGAGGGCTTAAACGGAACGGTATCTGGGCTAAAAGCCAATTGTGAAAAATACATGGAGGCCATCCAACGAGATGAGCGCTTTAAATCAACTGAATTTAAAGTGGAGCCATACCATCAGCATGCTTTTCAAAAGCTCCATGTCAGAGAAAAATCTGAAATTGTGAACTTGGGTGCACCAGAAATAGACCCTAATCAGCAAACAGGCAAGCATTTGGAGCCCGAGGAGTTCCTGGCAATGAAAGATGAGCATGATGTAGTCATTTTAGATGTCCGATCAAATTATGAACACAAGTTAGGAAAGTTTAAAGATGCCAAAACGCTTGACATTGATAACTTCCGAGATTTTCCCGATAAAATTCAAGAGCTTGAGGAGCTTAAATCCAAGAAAGTAATTACATATTGTACGGGAGGTATTAAGTGTGAGAAAGCATCTGCCATGTTGCTTAAAAGCGGGTTCAAAGACGTGTATCAACTTAAAGGAGGCATTATTAAATATGGTTTAGAGGCTGGCGGGGAAGATTTTGAGGGCAAATGCTATGTATTTGATAACCGAATTGCCGTAGTTGTAAATGCTGTAAACCCAAGTGTAGTGGCAACATGCTATATCTGCAATGAGCCCAATGACAGAATGGTAAACTGCGCTAACCCAACATGTAATATTCATGTCCCAATTTGTGAAGCCTGTGGTGTGAAATACGAGGGCGCTTGCTCCTCAACTTGCCAATCGCACCCTGATAAACGTGCTTATGATGGTACGGGATACTATGCCACTCAAATGAATGGCTATAATCCTTATCGTTGCTCTGTTCGCAAGGAATAGGTTAAAGTTTAACCTGATATCCTCTTAATTTAGACGAAAAAACTAAATCAAATTACCTGACTAGCTGCTAAAATACCGAACTGAATCCTGGCGCAGGTTCCCCGAACCTGCGCCCATATGGTGCTCAACTAATTTGAACCCAAAATATGCAAATCATTGTTGGTTTTTATTTGATTTCTGGCCAAGATAAATTACGCTAAGGCACAGGTTCGGGGAACCTGCGCCAGGATAATCTTATTTCATCAATGGGCATGAAAGCGGATACCCATATCAAATTATCTGCAAATTATTCGTATTTTATTCGAAAGACTCATTGCTGTCTTTTAAAGTTTTCTTGAAGTGGCAATACCAGACTTATAATCCTCTATAAAAGCCAATAGCGCCCGAAGACGCTATTAACCCATAATCAAAAAACAAAAAAGTGATCTTTAATATCTTTAAACTTTCATACTCATTTTTTTTCATTCGCATTCACCAACATAATATGGAGTAAATTAACTTGGTGTACAAATTTTATGAGCTACGCCTTAGTATAAAGGATAAATTTCTCGTTAAAATATTCATTATCAAACATTTCTGATAATAAAATTTTTTTAAACTTTTTTTTCGTATCTTCTAACTCATGGGTAAGATCTCCGCCCTTAAGGCAAAAATATCCATTAGGAAATTTATTTTTGGAGTGGTTATTGAATTTATTTTTCGACCAATGAATAATTTTTGACATGTGCGCAACGGCTCTACAAATAACAAAATCAATTTTTACATCCACATCTTCTGCACGATTATGCCAAACAGTCACATTTTGCAGGTTGAGTATGCTGCAAATTTCCTTAAGCACCATAGCTTTTTTACCAATAGAATCCACCAAATGAAAGTGTACATTTGGAAAATAGATCGCCAAAGGTATGCCAGGCAACCCTCCCCCACTGCCAATATCCATGATGGTAGTATCTTTTTTGAAGGTAACTACTTTTGCAATGCTCAAGGCATGAAGCAAATGATGCATCTTAAAAGATGAGGTATCCTTCCTTGAAATTAAATTAATTTTAGCATTCCATTGCAAGAGTTCTTGCTCATACAAATGCAACCGGGTGGCTTGATCTTGGGTTATTTCATCAAAATATTGCCTGATTTCATCCATTACTCCTGGCCGTGCTCGATTAAGGTCTCTTTATATTCCACCCCCGCTACAACTTCTCCTGCACAGCCTACTTGCCCACAATAATCATAGTAGATTATTTCTTTATAGGCCAGGCCAATATTTGCAGCATAGATTTCATGCCGTTTATCGGTAAATGTGAACTCATCCTCTTGGAGATTTTGTAAGACCTTTAGCGTGTTATCATATGTTTGACCACCAATTATGCTTGCTTCATCTATGTATTCTATTTCAACGGCATCACTATCTTTTACATTATAGATATTCATATCCCATAAAAGGCCTTTTTCACTGGGAAACTTGAGTTTTACATATGGAATATTGCTTTGTACCAGCACAGCTTGCTGCTCAGATCTACGGGCCGTCCAAATGGAGTCAAACATCCATGGCTGATCGGGACTCGCTCGCTTATAACGTTCCAACATATAACTTAGCGTACCAGCTTCATTCGTGAATGTATCGGCAACAACTTCCTTTAATTGATAAAAGAGGCTATCATTATCGTCTGCAACATATATGGCGATGTCCTCAACATCATATATCCGATATTGTCCAATTTCCAACGGAAAATACTCCCAACCAAAATCTACATCGCCAGGTTGTATTTCATCAACAGAGCAAGACATAAATATTCCTGATGCCAAAAAAACTACAAATACCTTAAAAAAAATACTTGAACAATTCATTTCAAATTATTGTTTAAATGAACGGAGTATCCACCCACCACCAATCACATCATCTCCCTCATAAAATACCGCTGCTTGACCTGGTGCAATAGCATTAACCCCTTTTCCGAAGAAAACCTTCATCACATCACCGCTTTGCTCTATCACTGCAGGTGTACCCGAATCATTATAACGAACTTTGGTAACAGTATCCATCCTTTGTCCATTTAGATCAGTGTACTTACTCATCACTAATTGGTTTACATACATACCATCTCGGGCCAATTCATCAAAGGTTCCTAGCACAACTTTGTTTTGATCTTTATTAATTTCAGTCACATAAACCGGGTAACCCAGTGCTACGCCCAAACCTTTACGCTGACCTACTGTATAATAGGGATACCCTTTATGGTTCCCAATAACCGTGCCATCTTCTAACACAAACTCACCACCTGCTACTTTTTCTGCAAGCCCTGGCACTCTCCTATTTAAAAACCCTCGGTAGTCATTATCAGGCACAAAGCAAATCTCATAGGATTCTGGCTTATTCAACAATGCCTTAAAGCCACGCTCAGCAGCCAACTCCCTAATTTGCGCCTTTGTAAGGTCACCAAGAGGCAACATTGTGCGACTTAAGCTCTTTTGAGAAACACCCCAAAGCGCATAGGACTGATCCTTATCAAGATCTACTCCTTTCGAAATCACATATCGCCCATTTTCTTCACGAACCTTTGCATAATGCCCAGTAGCGATATAATCACAGTCCAGCTGATCAGCACGCCGTAACAAAGCATCCCATTTTATATGTGTATTACATAATACACAAGGGTTTGGTGTACGCCCTCCAATATACTCCGAGGTGAAGTGATTAATAACATAATCGCCAAATTCCTCACGTATATCTAAGATATAATGAGGAAAACCAAGCCCAACAGCTATGTTCCGAGCATCATTAATAGAGTCCAAGCTACAGCAGCCTGTCTCTTTTTTGGATGATGATGAGCCTGAACTTGCGTAATCCCAAGTCTTCATCGTCATACCAATGATCTCATAACCTTGCTCGTGCAATAGCACCGCTGCTACAGAGCTATCAATACCCCCACTCATCGCTACCAATACCCTTCCCTTTTTGCTCATGCTATCTTTTAATTATATATACGAATTTTTTGGTAAAATAGTTTCATATATAAAATTACAATATTTTTGGCTAACTTACACAAATATGCATGATTGAGATACAAATTACACACCTAAGGCTCCTAAAACAGAAAATACAAGTTAAATTCATTCAAAAGTGATTTTTATATTCATTTTGAACATTCTTTAAGCTCATCTATGGTTAATTTAGGGTCAATAATTTTTAAAAATAATAGTTATGCAAGTAAATTTTATACGGCAATACTTGGTCCCCGTTTTTTCATTAAGCTTGATCATCATTTTTTATACCTGCCAAGAGAAAAAAAATGCTGATGGTTTGTCTGATATATTCTCAAAAATTGATACAGAGGCTTTGACTTTGTCAACTGCTTACTCAGATCTCAAAGACGCAACCGAACAGATTGGTCATAGGCTATCGGCCACTGAAAATGGCAAAATGGCTGAAGAATTTACATTTAATTTGTTTAAAAAATATGGGTATGAGCCAAAGTATCAGGAATTTGAAATGGAATCATGGGTACGTGGCACAATGAGTCTAACAATTGGCTTAGAAGAAGATTCAATGAAGCAAATGCGTGCGGTTACGCTTGGTCATTCTCCTGAAGAGGCAGAAGCTACTGGTGAAATTATTGATATGGGCAATGGGCTCCCTGCTGACTATGAGGGCAGAGAAGAAGAGGTGAAAGGGAAAATAGTATTGGCTTTTGTTGGATTATTACCAGGGGATGAAGAACTGAAAAACTTGCACCGCTCCGAAAAAACAGACCTAGCTGAAAAACATGGTGCAAAAGGTATCATTATCATTAATAAAGCCAAAGGAAACATACTTTTTACAGGTACCGCTTCAATTACAGGGGTGCTGATAACAATCCCTGCTGTAAGTATAACATTTGAAGATGGCATGGCACTCAAAGAGCAAGTGGCTGCAGCCAATTTGAATGCACACATCAAAATGACCAATACAAGTCAAATACAAACTGCAAGAAACGTTATCGCAACGCTTGAGGGAAGTGAATTACCAGAAGAAAAAATAATTTTTTGCGGGCACTTAGATTCATGGGATTTGAGCAGTGGAGTAGCTGACAACGGAATTGGAGCATTTACTATTATTGACATTGCTCGAATTTTTAAGAAGTTGGACTTAGAGCCTAAACGAACCATTGAGTTTGTAATGTATATGGGTGAAGAACAAGGATTATTTGGCTCGAAAGCTATGGTTAAAAAACTGCAAGACGAAAACAACTTTGGTCAAATAAAATATATTTTTAATGTAGACAGAGAAGGTAACCCCATCGGATTTAATCATTTTGGAAGAGATGAAGCAACAGCATTTTTTACTAAAGTAGGAGGCATAATTAATAAAATCGATACAACATTTAAAAATGCCAATAAGAATCATCCAGAGCTGCACAGTGACCATCAGCCCTTTTTGCAACTTGGCGTCCCTGTACTGCAACCGGTAAGTAATTTACTGCCCATTGTATATGATTGCTATCACGCTGATTGTGATGAACTTGACGTAATTACAGAACCTCAGCTGCTTAATAGTGTAAGGTTTATTGGCATGATGCTATATGCACTTTCGGATGCAGAAAAGCTTCCTGCACAATGCTATCAGTCCGAAGATGAAATTAAAAATTTCTTTTTGAAGACTAATTTAAAAGAGGAGTTGATGGCCGGTGGCAATTGGCGATGGGAGTAAATTATTCCTAGCAATAGTAGCAAAACAATGGTTGTAATAATCCAAACCCACGCATTATCCTCATTTTTTGAAATGGGTTTTGCATCTCCTATAAAGGTGAAGCTTGCCCAATAATAAGGGTGGCTCTTGCGCTCATGATTTGACCGTATAAATTGGCGTTTTGCATTAGCAAGCGCCCTATCTTTATTCATTCTTTGAGATAGATTGCTGTAAAATGCTCGCATAATGTCAACACTTGCTAAGTCATCTGTTTTCCAAAGCGTTTGAACCACACTTTGGCTGCCTGCTTGGATAAAACTTCGTGCAATACTCATCACTCCTTCGCCACGAATAAGCTTACCTTTACCAGTTTCGCAAGCGCTAAGCACTACTAGCTCAGCAGGAATTAATGTGTTATAAATTTCATGAGCATAGAGCTTGCCGTCATCCTTATTTGTTTTCGAAAGGTTCATTTTTGATAATAATGGGTTTTCATGGGCATCTGCATGAGAAGCGATATGTACAATCCTATAATTTGGTGCTAATTTTTTGAAATTCAATTCATTAGCCTGATCACCAAATAAAAACTCACCACTAAAGTATTGTGCTATTGCCTGAACTTCTAATTGCACACCTGGTAGCTCAATAAGATCTTGATCTCGAAGTGTACTTAATGATCCACGACTAATAAATTGTGAATTTTTTGTTTTTTGGGAATAACTTGGGGCAAATGCAATGCATTCATCACTATATTGAGTCGATTTTTTATTATTATTTGAGGCAAAAAGAAGTGTTGAGGAATAGGCATAGCTAAAGTCAGATTTATAAAGAAGGTAGGGCAATTCACTAAACTTATCAGCAGAGTTAGGTTGCTCTGTTAAAACCTCAAATGGAAGCTTCATTAGTTCACCATCTGGAATGATAATCATTTCTTTGCTAATTTCTTTGGGAATTAGATTTCGATAAAGCTGATAAGAAATATTAGCAAACCATTGAATATCTTTTCGATAACTAGAAGAAAATGGCTCTTGATTTATATACGACACTAATTGATTTGCACTTTTTTTAATGCTATCCGCTTGATCTAGCTTAAAAAGAGTAAATGTTTTTTTTGATATATAAAACAAATAAATATTACTTTTTCCCACAAAATACTCCAGTACAGCAATATCATCATGAATAAAATTTTGTATTAATTGAATATCAGCAAATTGCTTTCTATACTTTAACTCATAATACTTAGGGTACTTTTGTTCAATTTTTTTTATATGTAACGCTAGTTTCTCCTCTGCTCTAAACAATTTTTTATGAATTTCTTCTTTTTTTGAGCCTAAACTATCATTAATTGATTCATAATAAGCCTTTTTATGATGAGCAATCTCCTTTTTTAGTTCTAATTCTGAATTAATTAACTCCCTGGGTACCTTACCAATAGATTTGGCATGCGCATCATTGATGTCCTGTAATAGCATAAAGGCCTTACTTTGTTCAGCAAATTGGAATGCCTGATGCAAATAAATTTTATCCTTAGTTTGTTGAAATAGAAGATAACAGGCTTCAATTGCTTGTTCAAAAATTGCCGCAGTAGATCTATTTAATTGAATAATTCCGTCATTAGAATAAGTATAACGGCTCTTGTCCACCAATTTTGTATATAATTTATATGTATTTAAGGCTACTTTGAGATGAAAAATACTGTTACTTTCTCCAAAGTAAGTTTTATAGGCTTCAGCTTTGGAACTCAAAAGTTCCAAAGCTCTATTTGAAAGCTTTATTTGGGGCAATGTTGGGTTATCATACAAAGTTGTCGGGCTAAACCCATAACTAATACATTTTAGGGCTTCTTGGTAGTTTTTAAGTGATTTATCCCAAACCTTCAGTTTTAATTCCGTATTTGCTAACCGGAGATAAATTCCACTAAGAGTTACATTTTGTTCATATTCCTTATTATGAATTTCAAATGTTTTCAAAAAATAAAATTGAGCTGAGTCATACCAACCATTTCTAAAATGAAAGTCCCCTAAACTTCGATAACTATATGAAGTTTTTAGATGATGTTTACCAAAAAGTTGTATATGCTTACTCAAAGCACTAATAAATAAATGATGCGCCTTTATAATCTTACCTTGCATTTCAAAGCAACGTGCTTGTCCCCTTAAAAGCATTGGATAAAATGGGTGTATTCCATCATAATAAGTGTCCCATATGTTTTGTGCTCTATGATGATATTGAATTGCTTTTTTGTATTGTTCTAACTGAAAATAGCAAAACCCCATATTCATCCAGTTCTCAGCCAATTTTGGGTGTGTAAGTCCAAATATTTGCTTCAAAATAAAAGAGGCTTGTTTAAAATAGTTTAAAGATTTTATGTAATCCCCTTTAAAATAATAATAGTAAGCAAAATCACTAAATGAACCCGCCAAATCCGGGTGTGGGTGTTCATACAACCCTTTTCTCAGCTTCATTGCTTTGTCATAATAGCTGAACATTTTTTCTTCATCCCCAGACTGAAAGTGATAATACCCTAAATCATGATAGGTGGTTGCTAAATGTTGATCAGCATTAGTATGATTATTTAATATATTTAATGATTTATCCAAATAATTTTTTGCAGAATCAAAATTAACAGTTTGAGTATAATAGCTACCTATCAAGCGAAGTGTATTAGCAGTTTCTAAACCTGTTGAACAATTTTGATAAAATTCAAGCGCCCGATAAAGGTATCCAACAGCATTACTATCCAAATTTCTCATTAAAACTTTGCCGATTTGTTGATCAACTTTGGCTCTTAGCTCTATATCTAACTTAAATGAATCAACAAGTGATTTTGATTTCATTGCATATTGTTCTGCACCTTTATAGTCACCACAAACAAACTTGAGATCACTAATGTTAACCATACATTCAGTCTGGGTTTTATAATGGCGTTCTTCTTGCGCTTGATTTAATGCCTTTAGGTAAAGAGATAGAGCATCACTGAAATTTAAGAGGATTCTATGTGAGTCTGCTTTCTCAATAATTAAATTTAATGAAGTATGATTTTGAAGTGCAAATACATTCTTACATGAAAATATAAAAACTAAAACGTACAGTATTTTCAAAACTTCGAGATTGATTATATAAGAAATAAAGAGGTTCCCTGAAAAGCAAGCTACCTCTTTATTTCTTTACTTTAATTAATTAATATTTTAGAATGAATTCTCTTCCGTCGGATTAAACATCTTACCACTACTTGTAACGCACCCACTAACAACCTTATCTTTTTTCACAACGGTAACAAAACTTTTCAACGCTAGCTTTTCTAATTTTACTTTCGCTTTCATATCTATAAAATTTAAGTTAAAAAATTAATAAACTCGCTTAATTCAGCACCAAATACGCTCAAATTCAAAAAATATCAGCTTTTTTCAACAAATTCTGCAAAATATATTGAAACTATTAAGCGCTAAGTACTTATGAGTTGATTTGCTTCTGAGTGGAACGATGTCAAAAAAGACACTCGTGAATAATTAACAATAATGCACGGCTTCTCTTCGTAACTTTCTCAATGTTAGCATTAAAATTTAAAATGTCAAGTTTTTTGTAAACAAAATTCATCAAGACATCATTTACCTGTTAACCAACTTAGTACACATGTTTTAACTTAAATTTAATCACAATGAAACATTTAAGACCAATCACCTTTTTATGTTTAACCCTTTTAGCCATGCATAGCAATGCACAATGGCAAGATCAGGGCGGCACTATTGTCACGAAAGATAATGTCCGTATCAATAGCCCTCATGGAGATGGGCTACTAAGAATTCATGATACGGAGAATAATAATATGTTGCTCATCGGAACAGATGAACAAGATAAATCATTTATTCGCCTACGACCTTCGTTAGGAGTCGGTCTGGCAATTACTAACAACGGTGATGATGAAGCCATATTTGTAACAGCCTTGGAAGGAAATGTAGGTATCGGGACCAAAGCGCCTATCTACCCATTTCATGTGGCAAAAAACGCCTACTTTGCCCAAGATATCTTTGGGGATGGCGTAATGAGTTTTAGAAATAGTGCTGATAATGTTGCGCTATTGAAATTAGATTATGACAAATTTTCACTTGCACTTGGTTATGGGGCTAACGCGAATGCTAATTACTCAACCGCATTTGGCAAGTACGCCAAAGCAAATGGGAATATTTCAACAGCAATGGGTTATAACACACAAGCAAATGGTTATACTTCGACAGCTATGGGCTATGAAAGTAAAGCCAATGGAAGTTATGCATTAGCATCAGGTAGAGGCACAGAAGCGGCTGGAAATTATGCTACTACTATGGGTTATTTTACAGCAGCAAATAGCCAAAGTAGTTTAGCAATTGGTAGGTTCAATATTGGAAATGGTAATTTAACAAATTGGGTAGAGACAGATCCTCTGTTTGAAATAGGAAATGGTACTAGCGTAAATAATCGAAGTAATGCCCTAACCATTTATAAAAATGGCAATGCACTTCTAAATGGCGACTTGGAGCTCAGTACAACTCATGTTATGCAATTTAATCATGGTAATTTTGAGAAAACACAGTTTTTTCCAGATACTAATCACAAACTCCGACTAAAAGCTAAGGATGGATGGGGGCCAGGATATTGGGATGTACTTACGATTGATGCGAGTAATGATAAAAATTATTTGGGAATTGCTACCTCAAACCCATCTGCAAACCTTCATGTAAAGGGAAGTGTTCGATTGGAGCAGCTGAGTGGGCAGGGCGATTACCTTGCGATTGATGCAAATGGCTATGTGACCCGAACCAACTTGCAAGGTGGAGGTGGAAATTGGCAGCAAGCTGGCAACAACTTGTATTATACAAATGGAAATGTTGGCATTGGCACAAGTAATCCCTATCAAAAATTAATGGTAAATGGCAATGCGCAAATAAATGGAGAATTAATTCTTGATAATGACCTCGGGGGTAACTTGCATTTTTCAAATGGATTAAATAGAGTATATGTAAAATCACTCGATGAACACAAACTTAGCTTCCAAGGAAAAGACGGGTGGGGACCTGGTACATGGGATGTACTTACAATTGATTTTGATAATGGCTCAGAGGCTGTAGGTATTAATCGAGTTAACCCCTATTATGAGCTTGATGTAAATGGCATTGTAAGAGCCAATACATTTACGTATAATTCCGATAAAAGGTTTAAGAAGAATATAAAAGACCTTGGTGGTAGTTTAGAAAAAATAAATGCACTTAGTGGTGTTTCATACCAATTTAATCAAAATCAACATCCCGATGCTAAATTTAGCAGCCGTGAGCAAATTGGGTTTATCGCTCAAGATGTACAAAAAGTGCTTCCAGAGCTCGTTTATGAAGATGGAGAAGGGTATTTATCAGTCGACTATATTTCTGTGATTCCAGTTTTAGTAGAAGCAATTAAGGAGCAACAAAAACTCATTGAAGCACAAAATAGCAAGTTAGATGCTTTGCAAACTAGTAGTAACCTTAAAGTGGGTCAAGAGGAATTAGTACTTCCACAAAAACTTACATTAAAGCAAAACAAACCCAATCCATTTAATGAGCAAACAGAGATTAGCTTTTATGTGCCAGAACATATAAAAGATGCCACATTATACATTTATAATATGAATGGTGAGCAATTAGAAAAATTAAGCATTGAGCAACGCGGTGCTGGTAGTATTTCGATCAGCGCTGGGCAACTCAATGCCGGGATTTATCTCTACACACTCATTGCCGATGGGCAAGAAGTAGGTGTTAAAAAGATGATTCTGACACGATAATTCCAGATTCGTCAGTTAGTTGGTTCTGACGCAAGGCTACCCCATTTGGGTAGCCTTATTCTTTGTTAAACGTTCTTAAAAATCGAATGATTTTGAATGCTACACAGTTTAGGCATTACTGCTGCTCGTAAACATGATTATGAATTTACCTCAGTTCGAGATTAATTTTGTATAACAAAATTAGAATAGTGCAATTTGGGTTAGACTACCAAGGCGGAAGCCGGAGGTACCGACCGTAGGTCTTGGCGGCCGCCCTTAGGGTGGGTCTGCTGAAAGCAGACGGGAGCCGCAAGCAGCCCGGCCTGGGCGATGCAAAGCATTGACCAGGTAACCCCCAAATAAAAAAATACTATAAATTTCATGCAATTTTTCTAGATTAGCCATCTAAAATGAATATAATTAGCAAAATATATTCAAAAATACAGTAAAAGTAAAGCATTAATAATTAGCACAAATTTAAAACTTAATAGAGCTTTAAAAAACTAAAGTCAGGCATTTCAATTAAAATATTACCAAATAAAAAATGTCAGAATAAAATTACAAACCATTATTTATCAAATATATAAAGCAAGAATATGTATAAAGGCGGATAGTCATTATAAATTAAATTAATTCTGCAAAAATCATTGAAAATCTATCTCCCAAAACGCAATGGATATACAACTTGCTGCCAAAATGTTTTAGGAAAATTTTGATCATTTTCAAACCCCAACTCAATATCACGACCGTCATTCGGCATATAATTTGTGCTAAACAAATAGTCCCACAGGCTCAGGCTAATACCAAAATTCACCCCATATTGATGACATTGAGGTAAGTCATAGGCATGATGCCAGATGTGCATTTTTGGATTATTGATAATATATTTTAAAGGCCCGTAAGTCAATGGAATATTGGCATGGTTAAGATGACCAATGGCCGTTGTAACTATGTGTAAAAAAAATAAATCATGTATGCTAAAGCCGATCATTGAAAATGGGATGAATAATGCGCATTTATAAATGATGGTTTCCATCCAATGAAAGCGCAAATGTGCTGCAAACCCCATCTTTTTTACCGAATGATGCACCTTGTGAAACTCCCAAAGCAAGGGTACTCTGTGCAAAAGCCTATGCGTATTCCACTGTATAAAATCAGCCAGCAGAAACATCAGTGCAAACTGCAACCACACCGGCCAAGATGCAATATTGATAGCCACACTATTCTCTAATCCAAAAAGTGCCAAAAAATCCTTAAATGCCTGCACTCCTACATTTGACAAAGCATTATAACCAATTAACGAAAACAAAAAATAATTGAAGAACATATAAAAGGCATCGAGCCAAAAATCTTGTCGAATAATAGGTTGCTTTTTGCGCCAAGGAATTAATATCTCTAACCCCCACACAAACAAAGATATTCCAATTAACCAATAGAAATAATTTTGCCAATGTAGCGTAGTAATTTCGCTCCATAAGTACTGAAAATAACCAGTATAGGATGAAACAATGATTTCTTTATAAGCATTTATTTGTACTAGCATGCTTTGTGAGAATTTTAGTCCTCATTAATTATTAACAAATAAACGGGATAATGTTCAATAATAAGATAAAATTAAATATAAAATTTTAGATGAGGTAGTTCCAAAAAGCTACGAATCAATTAAGATTAAATCGACTAATCCTTAATTTCCTGGCAAAGTTCCACCAGTACACCATTGGCGCTTCGTGGGTGTAAAAAGCAAACTAATTTATTATCTGCTCCCCGTTTTGGCTCTGGAGAAATCAGCTGAAAACCACGCTCTTGCATTCGTTCCATTTCCTGATAGATATTTTTTACATCAAAGGCCATATGATGGATTCCTTCCCCGCGCTTCTCAATGAATTTAGTAATAGGGCTTTGCTCATTAATTGCAGCCAAAAGTTCGATTTTGCTTTCTCCAATTCGATAAAAAGAAGTCTCAACACCCTCGCTTTCAACAACCTCCCTCTTATATGGAGTGGCCTGAAATAGCTCGGTAAATTTTTCTTCAGCTTCCCTCAAGTTTTTTACTGCAATACCGATATGCTCAATTTTCTCTAAATTCATGCGTAGTATTTTAATTGGGATTAAATATAATTAATTTGCCGGTTTAACCGAACAGTATGATTAAAAATATCTATTTAATTCGCCATGGGCAAACCGACTACAACAAGAAAAAAATTGTCCAGGGAGGGGGAATAGACAGTGAGCTTAATGTTGTGGGTGTGCAGCAGGCGCTTATGTTTTATGATAAATATAAGAAAATCCCGTTTACCAAAGTATTTACTTCGGCACTTCAGCGTACGGTTCAATCTGTGCAGGCATTTATAAATGATGGTATTAGCCATACGAAACTTACTGGCCTAAATGAAATTAATTGGGGTAATCGAGAGGGTTCAGTTATCAATCAAGAAGAAAATGCGTATTACCTAAATCTGATCCAGCAATGGGAGGCAGGCAATTATCAGCTTGCCATTGAGGGTGGAGAAAGTCCAATTGAAGTACAGGAGCGCCTAAAATTGGCCTTGCAAACCATTGAACATGATCCTTCAGAAAACATCCTTGTATGCATGCACGGTAGAGCTATGCGTATTTTACTTTGTACGATGTTTCGATATGATTTATCCAAAATGGAAACCTTTAAGCATCAAAACCTATGTTTGTACAAGCTCATTTATACTGGATCGATGTATCGATTAGACTACTATGAAGAGCTGGATTAGTTCATAACGGGGCCATCTTCTTTAAAAAATACCATAAAATGAGGTGTTTTAGGGCAATTAATTAGATTTTAACAAGATTAGTCAAACAGGATATCAACGATATCACTCCAATTACATTGTCAATTCAATTTGAAAACCCTATTTTTGCAGTTCAATTTAAGTATCAGAATGAAAAAACCTTTTTTTGTAGGTATTACAGGTGGGAGTGCTTCTGGTAAAACCTTGTTTTTAAACAAACTATTGAGTGAGTTCGATGATGAGGATGTGGCACTTATTTCTCAAGATAACTATTACCGTCCACGCCATGAGCAACCATTGGATGATATGGGCATCGAGAATTTTGACACACCAGATTCCATTCATTTTGAAGAATATATTAGTGACCTGGAGTTGCTCAGACAAGGCAAGCAAATTGAGCGGCAAGAATATACGTTTAATAACCCAAAGGTTACTCCAAAGACGATTATTGTTAAGCCCAGCCCGATAGTTATCGTAGAGGGGATTTTTGTATTTTATTCTACAAAGCTTATGGAGCAGCTTGACCTCAAGTTATTTATTGATGTAAAAGAGCATATTAAACTAAAAAGACGTATTATACGGGATAAAGTAGAACGTGGATATGAGTTAGATGATGTGCTTTACCGGTACGAAAAGCACGTTGTACCTACTTATGAGAAGTTTATTGCTCCGTTTAAATATAAAGCGGATTTGATTATTCCTAATAATGATCACTTTGATCATGCGCTGAATGTGATGAAAACTTATTTTAAAACCATAATAGCCAATGAGTGATAAGTTTGCCGTAATAGGTTTGGGTCAGTTTGGGACATCCATTGCCCGTACATTAGCTAAGCGAGGTGCTGAAGTGTTAGCCATTGATATTGACCTGGACATGGTAGAATCTATGAAAGAAGATGTTGCTTACGCGGTGGCATTAGACTCTACGGATAAAAAAACCCTGAAGGCTCAAAACATTCAGGATATGGATGCTGTGGTGGTGGCTATCGGAGAAAATTTTGAGGGATTATTACTCACCACTGTTATATTGATCGAGCTAGAGGTTAAGCGTGTGATTGCGAGAGCGGCCAATGATCAACAAAGAATGATCCTCGAAAAATTAGGAGTGCAAGAGATCTTATCGCCAGAAGATACTGTTGGACAGACTGTTGCTGAGATGTTACTCCACCCAAATATGCATTCGTTTTTGCCACTGCCTGATGATTATGAAATTGTTGAAATAAATACTCCCATGCGCGTTGCTAATCAATCGCTTGCGCAGGTAGGTTTACGTGAAAAATATAATTTAAATTTGATTACTATTAAACGTAAATTTGAGGAGATGAAAAATGATGAAAAAGTGATTGTAGAGCATATCGTTGGTGTACCCAAGGCAGATACCATTTTATTTGAGACGGACATCATCATTCTGCTGGGAAAATCCCAAGATGTGGATAAGTTTATCCAAGTAAATAGCTAAAATGGAAACTTTGGCAAGAGCTTTTACGTTATACTTATAAGTAAATAGAGAGAAATGCTTGAGACGCTATTATATGGAATTGGATTTGTTGCACTGTTCTTCATTTTGATGTCTGTTAGGCTACTTTTTTTGAAAAATGGAGAGTTTAAAGGTACGTGTGCCTCCCAAAGCCCGTTTTTGAATAAAGAGGGCACCACTTGTGGTTACTGTGGACGTAAGGTGGGGGAAGAGCCTTGTGGTAATCCTGATTCGGAGGTCAATAAAGTCCTCGAAAAGTTTGATTGACGAATTTTTTAGTGAAAACGAAGATGAAAGTAATATTGCAAATTACTGATAATAAAAAAGATCAAATTTTGACACTTTTACATGATTTGCCTGATGTGGCTGTATTGCAAATAGTTGAGGAAGATGATGAAATTGACGATAGCATAGACCAATTAAAGTTGGTAAAAGAAGGAAAAATCCAAGCAAGGGGTTAGCAAGAAAAGGCCTTTAATGGGTAAATTTAACTAATTTTAGGCTCAAATTTGCATTTTAATAATAAATTATTGTATATTTGCGATAAATAGACAAAAATATACAATTTCCATGAAAACCTACCACCTACTTGTAGCAATACTCATTTTATTGCTTTCTAGTTATTCTTTTGCCAATATTGACCCCATCGATGATATTTATAAGGATAATTCTGTCGAGTTTGATCAAGAAATATTCAAGCAGTATATGGCAGAAAGCTTTAAGGACGCAAAGGGCTATGCCTACATCGTTAGCCGAAACGGAAAGTATTGGTTTGGGGATAAAAAAGGATACGCTGTAAATGATGATGTAAGTGAGGACAAGCTCGCATTCAATTACCATACGATGGCAAATATCGGCAGTATTTCGAAGGTGTATACTTCTTTGCTACTTATGCGAATGTGGGAAGAGGAGCATAATTTTGAACTTGCTGACCAAATAGACCAATACCTGCCCAGTGTTTGGATGAGCTACACACACCCTTCCATTAAAACACTCAGCGTTAGAAATTTTCTTAACCATACCAGTGGTTTTCACGAAATTGATGGTGATGATGTTAAAGTGAAGGACTATTATGTACAAGGAGTAAAAGTAGAAGATATTGGTTCACGTAATTATAGTAATGTAAATTTTCATGTTCTGGGGATGGCCTATGCCTATATTAAGTATCATGATCAAATGGTTGCTAAAGAAGAGCAGTTTACGCAAGATTACCCAAATAATGAATCAAAACGCGATGAATTGCTTGAAGAGGCGGCTGCAGAATATTTTATAAGTGATTTAACCCGCATTATTCACCACCCTATCTATTTCAACCCAAAATTCCTTCAAAATCAAGCATTTACGAATTCTTGAATTTTCACCATAGCGCTGCTATGCTGAAAATCCAAAACCCTTGATTTTATTGGACTTTTGACTCTCATTACGATACTGTGATGAATAATGCGGGTTAAATGATCTACTTAATTCGATAGATCAAAGTGTATATTATGAGATGTCAGAATTTACAGCCTCAAAAAAACATTCTTTGTGGTATAAGGACAAATTTGATATGTCAGCAGGTCACATGCATGAATCGTCAGGAATAGACCCTGCTATTGGTTCTCTAATTAACTCCACTTATGGTATGGCAAAATTTTTTAATTATGTGCAATACACTGATAAAATTGTAGATCCTTCTACCCTTGAGTATATGCTTGACGATGAGGTAAATGGTAGCTATTATTTAGGTTGGAAAGAAGTAGATAATGGGGAAAAACTGCAAGAGAAATGGTACGGGCATGGAGGGAAAATCATCAACAAGTATGATCAAACTAGTCAAGCAAGTATTTTGGTTGCCGGTAAATACCAAGTGGCGTTTATTACCAATTCAAAATTCGATTTTGATTTAGAGGAGTTCATCGGATTAGGGGTTTATATGGCTAGACTAAAAAACTTTAACTGTTTACCAAAGATTTCCAATATTTACATGGAAGAAATAGAAATAAATGATTATAAAGTTACTAAAGATCAAAATGATATTTATACGTATTACTCAACTTTAAATGATATAGGCTTGCAAATGGGTTCAAGTTATGATATAAAACTGAAGCCGGGTTATTTAAGTGCAGAAGAGCCGATAAGTTGGGCCATATTTATGGATTGGGAAGAGGATGGGTTTGATGAGGATGATCGAATTTTTTACCAACAAGGAGCAATTGGTGATGTAAATACAAATATTTATATTCCTGACCTAACTGAAAATGATAATGATTACCATGATAAATATGATCAAGTTGAATTAAGGATCATTGCAGCACCTGGTAACGAAGTTATTAACAAGCCGGTATACTGTGCTAGTGAAATGATTGATATTAAGTTTAACCCAGCTTTTGAAAAATGCGCTTCTAATGATGTTCCAATTGAAGAATTTGGATATACGTGGAATTTTTCTGATTGGCAAATAGGTCCTTATATTAAGGACCTCACTGTTGATAGTAAATCAAAGAAGGTTTACATTAATGATCCCCTTAAAATTGGATATACCTATCCAATTAGTATTTCAAAAGCCAATTATGATGATTTCGTTTACGATGAATACCACATAAAAATGTGGTTAGATTACAACCAAAATAATGAGTTTGATGAATTTGAAACAATTTATGAAGCGCCGTTAAAAAGTCTTGAAAATTTGAAAGTTGAGTTTGAGTTTGAAATACCGCTCACTGCTTTGGTTGGGAAAACGCGCTTAAGAGTAATGTATCGTAAAGATACCCCTCCTGTTAAGGCGTGTGACTATATGGAAAATGCAACAGTTATTGACTTTTTTGTTTCATTAATTTCATTTGATTTGTCATGTCCTGCAGTTACAAATGTGGTGCCACAAAACTTAACATCAACTAGTGCATTTCTGACTTGGGACCCTTCTTATCCGATTGCTACGTATGAAGTACGCTATAAAGAAGTTGGAGGAGAATTTAATTACCAATATTCTGAGGAAAAATCAATCGTGATTGATGGGCTTGAACCTGGCAAGCAATATTTCTATCAAATTCGTTCATTGTGCAATGCGCAAGACGTATATGATCAATACTCAAATTTAGCCTCATTCTTTACATTATCAGAACAAAACTGCACCTATGATGCGTTTGATTTTGGGGGTGAATCGAACGATAATTTTATATATGCCCCGACAATTTCAATCGCAAAGGACTATATTGGAGGAATATGCTATGATGATGTTGACTGGTTTAAGTTTAAACTAAATTCCAATTTTAATTTCATTCAAATATCCCTTTTGGGAGAGATGGAATGGAATTTACCAGCAAACTTAAAGTTGTCGCTATATAATGAAGACTACCAATTATTGAAAACTTCTAATAAGGCCGGGCTGCACCCAGAATCAATACAATTAAGTATAGGTAGTGGTGAATATTATATTAAAATTGAGGGAATAAGTGAAGGGAGCTATGCTAAAGGATATAAACTCAAGGTTGATAAGGGTTTTGATGAAGGGGGTATTAGCGAAGGTGGAAATAATATTATATATCCCAATCCAGTAATTGCTGATCAGCTTACAATACAGCTTGAGCAGCCAGCAAATGATAATTGGCAGGTAACATTGTATAACCACTTGGGTGAAAACCAAACACAAAATATTAGTCAAATTATCGATAACACTAGGCAACAAATTACGCTTAATCGCATGAATCAATTACGACCAGGCTTGTATAAGTTAACGGTTTGGAATGGTCGAGAGCGAAGCAGTCACTCCATAATTGTTGAATAAATTTAGCAGATTACATTGAAAATCGAATTGAGTTTCAATATTTTTTGCAAATTTCATTTAAAATCAACCAGCGATTGGCGTTCTTGATTTACAATAAGTTTGGTGACGTCCGGCCTTGAATAGTGGCCAACCGGATCAAAATTTTGCCGCTCTTCAAGTACTTTTCGGTAATCAATGGAAGCAGTATTGAGCTGCTCCTTGCCTACAACAGGTTCGACTACCCACTGCCCGCTCGGCCCTGCTACGCAGGAGCCTCCGTCGGCCAGTACGTCCGGACACCTCTCGAGTATCAAATCCAAGTGTGGTGTATCTTTGGGAAAGTCATTCTTTGTCATATAGCTTGATACCGAAACCACAAATGACCTACCTTCTTTTGCCATAAAGCGAGTTATATCATCGGTATTGCGCCGTGAACCAGGCCATACTGCTATATGAAGGTTTTCACCCTGTCCATAAAGTGCAGTCCGAGGCAGTGGCATCCAGTTTTCCCAGCAATTTAATCCCCCAACTGTGAACGATTTTATTGGATGTACACGAAGGCCATTGCCATCACCTGGCGCCCAAACCAAACGCTCTTCATAGGTAGGTTGCAGTTTTCGATGCACTGATTTAATTTGTCCTTCGTTATTGATAAAAACTAACGAGCAATACAGACTATGCCCACCTCGATTTTTAGCACGCTCAATAATACCTAGGTAGACACTCATTTGATGCTTTTGAGCACAAGCACAAATGGACTCCAGCTCACCTGCCTCAATTTGAATGGCTTGTTCAGCATAATGTGCATATAATTCCTTTTGGGTAGGGTTATCAAAACGAGCTCCATCGGTAAATGAAAGCCAAAACGGATACCCAGGTAATACAGCCTCTCCAAATACAATGAGCTCACAGCCCTGTTCACTTGCCTCTTTGATAAAATTTTCAATTTTTTGAATCGTATCCACTTTATTTAGCCAAACAGGGGTTATTTGCGCAAGTCCAATTGTTAAAATAGTATTATTTGTTTTCATATTATAAATGCATGTATTTGGCAAAATATATTCAAAATACTAAAAAATATTCAATAAATTTTGCAAAGAACGTTCAAAAATGATCTACCTACTCCCAAAGATGGACGACCCAATTCGTACCATATTACTACCATTTTCTAGTGCAAGCTCATAATCACCACTCATACCCATTGATAGCCACTGCATATTCACATTTTCAGGTAACTCTTTTTTCTTAAATGCTTCGAAATAACCATTCAACCGTTCAAATTCTTCATTTACTTTCGACTCATCAGAAGTAAAAGTCGCCATACCCATTAGCCCACAAATGGCCACATGGCGCATATTCTGTAAATCACTATTAAAAATAATCTCTTCGGCCTGTTTAAACGCCAATCCAAATTTAGATCCCTCCTCTGCAATATGAATTTGTAATAAAACTTTGATTACACGCTCATTTTTATGGGCTTGCTTTTGGATTTCTTCCAATAATCTCCAGCTATCTACCGCATGAATTAAATGAACAAAAGGGGCAATATATTTCACTTTATTCCGCTGTAAGTGTCCGATCATATGCCAGCGGATATCGCCAGGCAGTTGAGGTGATTTTTCTACAAGCTCTTGTACCTTATTTTCTCCAAAATCAAGTTGCCCAGCCTGGTATGCCTCCTGAATGTAAGATGTAGGCTTGGTTTTACTTACTGCAACAAGGCAAACATGCTCTGGTAGCTTCTTTTGATAAAAAGCTATTGCTTCACTAATAGATGAGGACATCGACAGTTTAATTTTTTTTCCAAAATTAATTAATTTAATTTGCTAGAGAAATATAACAACATGGCAAATATAAAAGAATTAGAGCATCAAGCTTCACAAATTAGGCGGGATATTCTACGTATGGTACACGGTGTACAGTCGGGTCATCCGGGAGGTTCATTAGGATGTACCGAGTTTTTCACCGCACTTTATTTTGAGATTATGGATTTCAAGCTCCCATTTAGTATGGAGGGGCGTCATGAGGATCTATTTTTTCTATCAAATGGCCATATCTCCCCTGTATGGTACAGTACGCTTGCAAGACGGGGGTTTTTTGAAGTGAGCGAACTGGCTACTTTTCGTAAAATTAATTCTCGCTTGCAAGGTCACCCCGCCACTAAGGAGCACCTACCTGGTATTCGAGTTGCTTCTGGGTCATTAGGCCAAGGGCTTTCTGTAGCTATTGGTGCTGCTCAGGCTAAGAAGTTGAATGGAGAGGACCACATCGTATATGTGCTGTTAGGAGATGGAGAGCTTCAGGAGGGGCAAGTCTGGGAGGCAGCGATGTATGCGCCCCATCATAAAGTTGATAATTTATTGGTAACCATTGATTATAATGGCCAACAAATCGATGGGCCAGTTGATCAAATTATTTCTTTAAAAGATTTAGCGGCTAAGTGGGAAGCTTTTGGGTGGGAAGTCATAAAAAGCGATGGAAATAACCTTTCGCAGCTAATTAACGTATTAAAAGAAGGGAGAGGACGTTTGAATAATGGAAGGCCCGTTGTACATATTATGTCCACTCAAATGGGCAAAGGAGTTGATTTTATGGAAAATGACCATAAATGGCATGGTGTAGCGCCTAATGATGAGCAACTTACACAAAGCCTAGCACAGCTTCCTGAAACCATCGGAGATTATTAAATTGAACAAAAATGTATTTAAGAATAACACCAGTAGTTAGAAATCTATTGTTGATCAATGTGGGTCTGTTCTTAGTGGAATATATGATCGAGCTAAATTTTACAAAAGGATTTGGACTTTATTATTTTCATTCTTCGTATTTTTCTCCATATCAGATTGTTACGCATATGTTTTTGCATGCCGACTGGGTACATTTACTAGGTAATATGATTGGAATATTTTTCTTTGGATCACTTATTGAGAACCATTGGGGAAGTAAAAAATTTTTATTTTTTTATATGTTTTGTGGTTTAGGAGCAGGACTTTTTTTCTCAGGTATTCAATATGCGGAGCTAAAAATGGAAGAAAATAAGATCAAAGAATACGAGGCTAACCCCAACCCTGACTTTTTTAGTGAATATATCCTTGATAATGGTAAAATGGGGATTTATCGAGAATATGTTGATGATTTTTTTATGTTTCCAGATGATCCCAAATACCAGCAAGAGACTGTTGAGTTTATGCATAAAATTTATATGCAAAAAGTTGATTTTCCAATGATTGGAGCATCAGGCGCAGTATTTGGGATACTAATGGCAGTTTTACTATTATTCCCAAATATGACCATATATTTATATTTAATCTTACCAGTAAAAGCGAAATACATCTTAATTCCTTACGGCGTTTATGAGCTATTTTCAGGCATAATGAGAACTCCTGGAGATAATGTAGCTCATTTCGCTCACGTAGGCGGCATGCTTTTTGCATTTATTTTGATTAAATTACTGTGGAAAGAACGTGTTGTAAATTAATTTACAATAATTGATGGCAAGTATATTAGATGAGTTAAAGCGCAACTTTAGGCAATCAGACAATGCCTTGATACAGCTAATTATAGTAAATATTAGTGTTTACATTATTTTAGCTGTACTTCAAGTGGTGTTAACATTGTTTGGTGTTCGAGATATTTTTGACTTCATTTATGCGCAACTGAGTATTCCTGCACAGTTTAAGGCATTTATTTTAAAGCCCTGGACAGCCATTACCTATGCATTTACACATAGCATGTCTGGTTTTTTTCATATTTTGTTTAATATGCTTGTGTTGTATTGGTTTGGGCAATTAATAAAGGAGTATATTGGTAGCAAAAAACTTATTGCGCTCTATTTTTTGGGCGGAATTGCTGGGGCAGTCACCTATCTTATTGCCTTTAATTTAGTGCCCTATTACGTTGATCAAGCTGCTTTTCCTGGATTTGGAGGTATGGTGGGGGCTTCGGCCAGTGTATATGCCATATCGGTAGCAGCAGCAACCTTACTTCCAAACTATCGTTTTCATATGCTTTTTATTGGTCCAGTCAAAATCAAGTATTTTGTATTAGTTTTTATATTTATTTCATTTATTGGGATCATCGGGACTAATTCTGGCGGTAATTTGGCCCATTTAGGTGGTGCCATCATGGGTTTTGCATATATCAAGCTACTCCGTAGTGGTGTAAATTTAGGCAAACCTATTGATGATATTGGCCTTTTTTTTAAATCTATTTTCAAGCCCAAACCAAAGATTCGCGTTTCACACAAAAACACAGACGTCCCAAAAAAGTCCCCCAATACTTCTGTTGACCAAGCCGAAATCGATTCAATATTAGATAAAATATCCGCATCAGGTTACGAAAGCCTGACCAAAGAAGAAAAAGAGAAACTCTTTAATGCAAGCAAATGATCGGCGCATCTTTCTAGTTGGTTTACCAGGCGCTGGTAAAACAACACTCGGCAAAGAGTTAGCACAACAAATTAACATGCCATTTATAGATTTAGATCAAGCCATAGTGGAGCATACCGGGAAGAACATCACCCAACTTTTTAATGAGTTAGGTGAAGAAGGGTTCCGAGCAATTGAGCATCAAAACTTTGAATCAGGCCCAATTTGGCTTCATCGAGATCATCATCAGAAAAGTTGCCGACAGCAATCTCCTTGGCTGCCATCTCAAAAGCTTGGATTGTGTTAAATATCTGGGGATCGC
>JAUIFR010000237.1 GCA_030430325.1 Bacteroidia bacterium
TGAAAACATGGGCGCTCAGCTCGTAAAAGAAGTAGCTTCAAAGACTGCTGACGACGCTGGCGACGGAACTACTACTGCAAGTGTGCTTGCTCAAGCTATCTTCACACACGGAATCCGTAACGTAGCTGCTGGGGCCAACCCAATGGACCTCAAGAGAGGTATTGACAAAGCAGTGAATGCGGTAGTAGCAAACCTAAAAGCTCAATCAAAAAACATCAGTTCTTCCAACGAAATCGCGCAAGTAGGTACAATTTCTGCGAATAACGACCTAGAGATTGGTAAAATGATCGCTGATGCGATGGATAAAGTTGGAAAAGACGGTGTTATCACTGTGGAAGAGGCAAAAGGTACCGAAACTGAAGTAAAAACGGTGGAAGGAATGGAGTTTGACAGAGGATATCTTTCTCCATATTTTGTAACGAACACTGAGAAGATGGAAACGGAACTTGATAGCCCATACATCTTAATTTACGATAAGAAAATCTCTACGATGAAGGAATTGCTTCCAATCTTAGAAGCAACTGCTCAAACTGGTAAGCCTTTATTGATCATTGCAGAAGATGTTGATGGTGAGGCACTTGCTACACTTGTAGTGAACAAAATCAGAGGTTCTCTAAAAATTGCTGCGGTAAAAGCTCCAGGATTTGGTGATCGTAGAAAAGCCATGTTGGAGGATATAGCTATCCTAACTGGTGGTACGGTTATCTCTGAAGAGCGTGGTTACAAATTAGAAAACGCCACGATCGATTACCTTGGTACAGCTGAGAAAATCAATATCGATAAGGACAATACGGTTATCGTAAATGGTACAGGCAAAAAAGAAGACATCGATGCCCGCGTTAATCAAATCAAAGCACAAATCGAAGCAACTACTTCTGATTACGACAAAGAAAAGTTACAAGAGCGCTTAGCGAAGCTTTCTGGTGGCGTGGCGATTCTTTATATCGGTGCAGCCACTGAGGTGGAGATGAAGGAGAAAAAAGACCGAGTAGATGATGCGCTTCATGCAACACGAGCTGCTGTGCAAGAAGGTGTAGTAGCAGGTGGTGGTATCGCCTTGATTCGTGCGATTGAGTCACTTGAGGGTATTCAAGTAGACAATGTTGATCAAGAAACAGGTATCAATATCATCAAATCATCACTTGAGGCTCCATTGAGAACCATCGTAGCCAATGCTGGTGGCGAGGGCTCTGTGATTGTACAAAAAGTGAAAGAAGCAAGCGGTGACTACGGATACAATGCCCGTGAAGGTAAGTACGAAAGCTTATTTGATGCCGGTGTAATCGACCCTACAAAAGTTACAAGACTTGCATTAGAAAATGCTGCTTCGATCGCTGGTTTATTATTAACTACGGAATGTGTAGTAGCTGATGAGCCAGAAGACGAAAAAGCTGGAGCTCCAGCTATGCCTCCAATGGGTGGTGGCATGGGTGGCATGATGTAAGCCCTTTAGCTTCTAAAAAATATAAAAGCTGCTCGATTGAGCAGCTTTTTTTGTTTACATTTTATTAAAAAATAAAGCCTGATTTTTGAGTGCGAAAATTTCAGAATGTCGAATTGTTTTAGTTATAATAGCGAAAATTAGCCAAAAACACCTCTATTTTAAACAAATTTTGCATAACTCATTGAATATAATCCTCTAATTAGATAAGTACTCGTGAAATGCCAACGTTAATTAAGTTGTTTTCTCTATCTTTTTTCGTATAGATTCATCCCTCATTCCATTTTTCATTTTCCAATGAACCAACCCAACAAATGAAGTCATTTAATTATGTTTAAAAATTTGAATAATTTTTATATATTTCATAAAAAAATACAACCCTCTAGTTACTATGAAATACAAAGTACTACTATACATTAGTTTGGTTATGAGTAGTGCATATGCCACTAATTACCACCAATACTCTTATCAGCAAGCGGATAGTATTTTTTACGAATATATAGAGCTCGTAAAATTTAATGAAGCGATTCCCTACATGAAAGCTGCTCGTGAAAAATCCATTACTGAATTTGGAATGTATGATACCTTAAGTGCCCACTTTATTTTACGTCTTGGGGTAGTTAGTAATAAATCTGTACGCAATAAAGAGGCATATCTCCTTTTTCAAAATTCCATAGAAATATTGGATTCTATCCATCGAACGGATCATATTGACTATGTAGATGCTTTAATAGAGTCTGCTCATTATTTGACATATGCTGGCGAATTGGAAGAGTCAGAGCAAATTTTAAAAGATATTCTAGCCAATCACAAAACTACATTGGATAAGGATAAAAAAATACAAGAGAAGTTTTATAGGATTTTTTCTACTCTTTATATAGAGATGGAGCATAATGAATTAGCGGAAAAATATCAGATAAAATGTACTGAAATATGCCGAGAAATTTATGGAAAAAATCATCATTATTATGGATTTGCATTAAAACAATTAGGGCATATATATTTGAGTTTAATGCAGTATGATGAGGCAGAACAGTACTATATAAGGTCATTGAAAGTTTTTAAAAATTCTCCCGTAAAAAATAAATTATATTTTTATACACTCCATAACCTTGCCTATCTATATGTAGTTATTAAGGATTATGAAAAAGCAATATCATATTATCAAAAGGGAATTGAAATTGAAAAAGACAATTTTACATCTCTTAATGGCTTGGGCATAGCCTATATTATGATGAATGAGGGCAAAAAAGCCTATCCATTATTAGAAAGGGTAATTGCAAAAATAGAGAAAATAGAAATCACTCAGGCAAGTAAATGTGCTGCTTATTTTAATTTATCACTTGCCTACTACAAAGCTGGGATGTACAAAAAAGCAATTGAAATGTATAATTATACCCTGTTTATGTATGATCAAGTAAACTTAAAATCATATATGTATTTCCGAATTTTGGCAAGTATTGGAGAAAGTTATTCAAAACTTAACCAATTTGATAAAGCTTGGGAATACTTCTACAAAGGCTTGTATTATTTTACGAATACAGAATTAACAGAAAGCACTCAAATAAATAAAGATTGGGCAGCGAAAATACTAGATGCAGATATTCAAACAGCTATTCAATATAATAATACAATCAATATCCTTAAAATGATATTTGAGCACTTGGACCTTCAACAGCCAGAAAAATATATAGAAAAACAAAAGATATTGGGTGAATTGGTGATGCAATTACTCAATAGAAATAAGAGTGCCTCTATTTCAGAAAATGATAAATTAAGGATGCTGGCAAAAAGCCAAGAGTGGTTATTTAAAAACTTAAAATTGTTGGATTTAGAAATAGATGTTGATAAAGCATATCAATTAGCTACTTTTAATAAAGCGGTGTTGCTTTTTGAAGCCACCAAGTCAAGTAAAAATCAACAATTAGCTCAATTGCCAGATTCATTAGCGAGTCAGGAAAAATTATTTACTGAAAAAAACCAAAAACTTCATGCAAATCTTCTTCAGGCTAGAACTTCTACAGAAAAAGATAGTCTGAGAGACCTTCTTAATACGTTAAATCTAGAAATAAATACATTCAAAAAGAAAATCACGAAGGATTATCCGAAGTATGCCCAGCTAAAATACACAAACGATTATGTGAATATCCAGCAAATTCAAAATCAATTAAGTGAAAATGAAGCACTCATCGATTATACAATGGGTGATTCTTTACTTTATATTTTTTATATAGATCAACATCAAAAAATCGCTAAGCAAATAGCCATCCATCAAGAATTTTATGCCCAAATTGAAGAATTTAGAAAATCGTTGACTGATTATAAATACATCAAAGAAAATTGGGAAGAATCTTATCAAAAATTTGCAAAAAGCGCCTACCACCTCTATCAAAAATTAATTTCTCCAATTAGTGAATATACAAATAGTATAAATAAGCTCACAATTATTCCTGATGGGTCATTAGGACACCTTCCCTTTGAAGCATTTCTAATGCAAAAAGCACCTGATGAAATTGATTATAGCCAGTTAAGCTACCTTACTCAGCAATTTCATATTAGTTATAACTATTCTTCTCTGCTTTGGCTGGAAAATAAACAAAAGCAAATAAGAAGTAATAATGGACAATTATTGGCCATGGCTCCAAATTATGCTCTTGATAAAGAAGCAAAGTTGCTTTCAGAACGTATGCCTGCAGATCTTCGTACCAGAAACTCCATTATACCTATTCCATCGGCCCGAAAAGAAGTAGAAATGATTGCTAAAGCTTTTGATGGATACTTTGCCTATGATGCTCAGGCCAACGAACATACCTTTAAGGAAATTGCAAGTGCCTACAGCATTATCCACTTGGCGATGCATGGCCTGCTTAATCAAACGCATCCGGTGTTGTCAAGCCTTGCCTTTACTGAAGATGGAGATACTACAGAAAATAACTTACTACAAGCTTATGAAATCACAAAGCTAAACCTAAATGCTGAGCTTGTAGTATTGTCGGCTTGTGAAACAGGCTATGGTAAATTTGAAAAAGGCAATGGGGTAGCATCTCTTGCCAGAGCATTTATGTATGCAGGAGTGCCTTCGTTAGTTGTTTCATTGTGGCAGGTAAATGATGATGCTACTGGAAGCCTCATGCACTACTTTTATAAGAATTTAAAAGAAGGTTTTACCAAGGATGAAGCTCTAGTTATCCTACCTCAAATCAGCGATTGGTGATACAGCTCACCCTGCGTATTGGTCAGCGTTTATACAAATTGGTGATACCGATAGTATTTCTACCCAAAGCAAAGGCCTTGCATATTATTGGTATATTTTGGTTTTTGTTGGTTTACTACTTTTGGTATTAATAATAAAGAAATTTTTTTAAGCGCTTCTAAGTAATAAATTAACTAACTATCTTTGCCTTTATTGCCATATGGCACAATAACCTTAATATTTATAAAGAATGATTTTTTTAAAAAAAACCTTAATGTTATGCATGGCAGCATGCCTGGTGATGGCATGTTCCAATAATTCGAAAAAGAATAATGAAGAAAGTACCGACTCACTAGCAGTATCACCTACAGAAACCGTTGCTAATGGCGAGGAAGCATCTACCAAGTCAGGGACTGCTATGATCTATTGGAAAGGCACTAAAGTAATCGGCGATAGTCATGAGGGCACACTAGAAGCTCAGGAAGTTCACTTGGAGTTTGAGGGAGACAAACTTAGTGGTGGTGAGATAATTGTAGATATGACAAGCCTAGAAGATACGGACATGGAAGAGGGTGAGTGGAAAGATAAATTAGAAGCTCATTTGGCTTCAGACGATTTCTTTTCGATCGAAACGCATCCTACAGCATCCATTCAGTTAACTGAGGTAACCCCAGGCAGTGAACCAAATACTTATCAAGTAACTGGTGATTTAATGATCAAAGATACGACCATTGCGCATACATTTACCGTTCAAGAAATGGTAAGCGACAGCTCACGTAGCTATACGACAAGCCTACAATTCGACCGGACAAAATATGGTATTAAGTACAATTCGACCAACTTTTTTGATAATTTGAAGGATAAAGCCATCAATGATGAAGTAGAAATTAAGGTGGAAGTGGCCATGAATAAGTAAATTTATTCAATAAAATTAGCAAAATATATTCATTTATATTTAATTTTTGAAGCTATTTTGCAGAATTTATTCAAATAAAAAACCGACTCACTTGAGTCGGTTTTTTTGCTTTAAACAATTGCTATAACTATTTTTTAAATATCTTTTGCATGCCCACTGCACCAGATTCATCGGTGATTTGGATCAAATACATGCCAGCTGGTAAATCAACTAATGATAACTGCTCCAACCCACCTGTAAATTCCTTACTCTGTAGTACTGTACCTTCGACCGATAAGATGCGTACTTGATACTGGCCAAATGGTAGTTGCACCGTTACATCTCCACTTG